>JBCBDF010000027.1:13272-14489 GCA_038529875.1 Pseudomonadota bacterium
CCTGCTGGCGACCTGTCTCCAGCACGAGATGGACCACCTCGAAGGCATCCTGTTCATCGATCACCTCTCGCGGTTAAAGCGTTCGATGGCGCTGAAAAAGCTCAAGAAGATCAGGCAGGCGGCGTAACTTTCTCTCGCGGCTGATCGCCCTTTCGGGCGGCCTGCGAGGGCGCGCGGCAGTAGCCGCGACGCGCAGTCGCGCTTGCGGTTTGCAGCGGCAAACCGGCTTTCGTCACTCTCACTTCGTCATTCCCGCGTAGGCGGGAATCTAGAGCGCTACTGTGCAACACTTGCAATGAAGCACTAGCGTTCCCTGTCCGTTCCTCCTAGAATTGCGGGATGGACTCAACACTTCTCACGATAATTGCACTCATCCTTGGCCTTGCGGCTGGGGCGGGTCTCGGCTGGTTTTTCGGCTCGCGGCCTGCGGCTGATTTGCGCGAGCGGCTGAATGTGCGCGACGATGAGTTCAAGACCGCGATCAAGGAATTGGGCGAGGCGCAGATAGAGCTTTCGGCGGCGCAGGAGCGTGCCGCGCGGGCGGACAGCCTTGCCAGCGATCTCGACAAGGCGCGTGAAGAAAACTCAGGGCTAAGGGCGCAAGCAGCGGGGTTCGCCGAGCAAAAGCGCTTGCTTGAGGAATCGCGCGACAAGCTGCTCAAGGAGTTCGAGAACACCGGCGCGCAAGTGCTGGGCAAGGCGCAGGAGGCGTTCCTCAAACGCGCTGAAGAGCGCTTCAAGCAATCGGAAGAGACCGGCGAGGCCAAGATCAAGGCCCTGCTCTCGCCCGTGGGAGAACGGCTCGAAAAATACGAAAAGCAGGTCGAAACGCTCGAAAACCAGCGCAAGGATGCGTTCGGGCAGCTTCACGGCCTGATCCAGTCCATGCGCGAGGGGCAGGAAGAGGTCCGGCGCGAGGCGCAGCGGCTCGGCAATTCGCTGACCAATGCACCAAAAGCGCGCGGGCGCTGGGGCGAACAGCAGCTTAAGAACCTGCTCGAACAGGTCGGTCTGGCCGAGCACACGGACTTCGAGCTTGAAGCTTCGATCGACACCGAAGAGGGCCGCCTGCGACCCGACGCAATTGTGCGCATTCCGGGCGGCAAGGTGCTGGTGATCGACGCCAAGGTCTCGCTCAATGCCTATCAACAGGCGTTCGAGGCGGACAATGATGAAGCGCGCGATGAAGCGTTGGGCGACCATGTGCGCTCGATGCG
>JBCBDF010000028.1:0-14447 GCA_038529875.1 Pseudomonadota bacterium
TGCCGCGCACCAAGCTTTGTCATCATATTCGCGCGATGAATCTCAACCGTACGCGGGCTGATATCCAGCTCGCGGGCGATGACCTTGTTGCTGCTGCCC
Source organism: Pseudomonadota bacterium (assembly GCA_038529875.1). Taxonomy (GTDB): domain Bacteria; phylum Pseudomonadota; class Alphaproteobacteria; order Sphingomonadales; family Sphingomonadaceae; genus Erythrobacter. The sequence goes on from JBCBDF010000028.1 coordinate 100, forward strand.
TCGGCCAGCCAATCGAGTACTTCGCGTTCGCGGTTCGACAGGCTGGAAATACGATCGCGTGCCTCGATCATGCGGCGACGGGCCTCGCCGAATACCTCCGCTTCTTTCTCGATGCGGGTAAGACACCGGGAAAAACGCTCTGGATCAAGCGGCATGGAGAGATAATCCAGCGCGCCAGCCTTGATTGCTTCGACAATGCGCCCCGGTCGCGGTTGCTCATCAACGGCAATCAGGGGCAACCAAACGCCAAGCTTGCTGAGCCGTTCAAGGATCATGGCGACGCCGCCCTCCTCAACCGCATCCCGCGCTACGATTATGCCCTCTCGCGGGGGATGGACCGAGAGGTCTCCGAGGTCGCCGTAGACCTCGCAATGGTGGCCGAGCGCGAAGCCCGCGCGGGACAATTCAGCGCGATGACGGCTGGAAGAGTCGATGAAGTGGAGGATTGCCTTGCGTGTCATGCCGACCAATTGCGCGACGAATTACGCAATTACACGCGAGACCTCGGCCAAAACCGAGCAATGATTGGGTAACAATTGCGCAACCCGAGCAAATCAGCAGCGCGAAATAGTCCATTCCGGATGAATTATTCTAATGAAACGCCCGCACGCTCAGGTGACCTTGGAAAAAATAGGTCTAATCTTGTACTATTTTGTAATTGGGCAGCGAATGAAACGCCGATTTCAGCGCATCGCCCCAGCTGGACGAGATCGAATCAAAATAGGGATCATCCTGCGTAACGCGGTGCTGATGCGTTGGCGCGAATTCATCGCGACCGATAACCATCAGGTCGAGCGGCAAGCCTACCGACAGGTTCGCCTTCAGCGTGGAGTCGAACGATACCATCAACAGCTTTACCGCATCCTCGAAGCTCATATCGCGATCATAGCCGCGCAGGATAATCGGGCGGCCATATTTGGTTTCGCCAATCTGGAAGAACGGTGTTTCCAAACCGGCCTCGATGAAATTGCCTTCAGGATAGACCATGAACAGGCGCGGCTCCATGCCAGCTATCTGCCCGGCGACGATGATCGAGGCTGTAAACCGGCCCTTCCCCCGATCACCATTGGCCGATTGCCGTTGCTCGATGGTCGTGCGCAAGAGCTTGCCTATGTCGGCGGCAACCTGGAACATCGTCGGGGCCTTGAACAGCGTGTTCTCGCGCTCATCCGGTGCCTTGGTTCGCTCTTCCAGCTGCCCGACCACAGCCTGCGTCGTGGCGAGGTTACCTGCCGTCATAACGCTGATGATCCGCTCGCCTGGCACGCTCCAATGGAACATCTTGCGGAACACCGAAATGTTGTCGACGCCTGAATTGGTGCGCGTGTCACTCATCAAGACAAGCCCGCGATCGAGCACCATGCCAACGCAATAAGTCATATTGTTCTCTGTTGTTTGTAAGGCCGCGCGATTAGCGGAGTTGCGCGGATACGGGAAGATGGTTTTGTGCGCATAATGGCCTGCTCGGCAACCGTAGCCGCCTGCTCTTAAAAGACCTCACCCTATTGCTGATGCTGCTGCTCGACGGCGACATTGACCGTCAACACTTGCTCCGCTGAGCCGAAACTGATCCCTGTCACCGGTGCGGCGTCGCGGTAATCACGCCCAGTCGCGACACGGACATAGCGCGGATCGGGGCTGATCCCATTCGAAATATCGAACCCGACCCAACCGAGCCCATCGATATGCGCCTCTGCCCAGGCATGCGTCGCCTCCTGGTCGATCCGGTCATTCATCATCAGATAGCCGCTGACATAACGCGCCGGAATATCGGCGGCACGCGCTGAGCCCAGGAAGATATGCGTGTGGTCCTGACACACACCCTCGCCGGCTTCGAGCGCCTCCTCTGCTGTTGTGTTCACGGCGGTCGAACCAGTGCGATAGGCGACTTGCTCGCGGATCTTGGCCGATAGGGCGTGAAGGAAGTCGAGTTTACTCTCCTGTCCCTCATCACCGGCGGACGACAGTTCGCGCACCAGCGCCCGCAGCTTTACGCCCGGTTTGGTCAGCTTGGTTTGCCCCATGAAGCTCCACAAAGGCAGGTGCCCCGAATGCCGCCCGATCACGCCCGCATTGTCTTGCGTTTCAACGGTTCCGCGACAGGTCACCGTCACTTCGCGTGCGCCGGGTTCAACCGCGATCAGGGTGACCGTGTTGAAATGTTCGTCGTCATATTCCAGCTCGGCCTGCGCGCCTTCGTATTCCATAACCCAGTCCAGTATATTCTGGCCTTGAGTTTCCTTCGGCGTCAGGCGCAATCGTTGCAGCGCGTGGACCACCGGATCGGCAAAAGTATAGCGGGTGGTGTGGCGGATAGAGAGCCTCATGCCAGGAACCTGTAGTCTTCGCCGATTGCACTGGCGATGGCAGCGTTGCGGTTCATGTAGTTGAGCAGGAATTCGTGCAGCCCTTGGTCGAAAACCTCGTCCACCGTCAGCTCGTTGATCTCCATATCGGCCTGCCGCATCAGCTCATTGCACTCCCCCTCTTTCCCGTGAATGCGTGCCAGCTCAGCTAGATGGTAACGCAGCGCATTACGGCAAAAGGCGAGGCTGCGCGGGAAGCGATCATCAAGCACCAAAAACTCAACGATCCCGCGCGCCTCAATCTGTCCGGCATTAAGCCAGCTATAGGCGCTCGCCCCTGCAACCGAGCGCAGCACCTGGTCCCATTGCCCAGTGTCCAGGCTGGAGCCGACATGTCGCACGCTTGGGAGCAGCAAGAAGTATTTCATATCGAGGATGCGAGCCGTGCTCTCTGCACGCTCGATATAAGTGCCTGCGCGGGCAAAATGATACCCTTCATTGCGCAGCATCGAACCATCGAATGCACCATGCACCAGAGTGCCGGCGCGACGGATCATACTGATCACGTCGCCTACAACATTCGGGCCGACTGGTCGTGAAAGCCGCTCATCAAGCTCCATCCAGCTTTCGTTTACCGCGACCCATACTTCGCTGGAGATATTGGTGCGGGCGGTGCGAGCATTCGTCCGTACTGCGCCAAACATTTCGCGCACGCTGGCAGGGTTCGCTCTGTCGCGGAGGATGAAATTCCAGGCTTGTTGGCCAGAATAATCGTCATGCTCCGCCTCGTATGCCGCGCGCTGGCCCGATGTGGAAATGACCGAGCGCCATTCCTCGCGCGCCGTCTCGGAATCGCGGGTGAGCGCCATGCGCATGCCAGCATCGAGCAGGCGCGCAGTGTTCTCTGCCCGCTCAAGATAGCGAAACATCCAGAACAGGCCGTTGGCTGTGCGTCCTAACATCGTCTGGCCACCATCAGTCTTTCAGCACCCACGTATCCTTTGTGCCGCCGCCCTGACTGGAATTGACCACCAGCGAGCCCTCTTTCAGCGCGACACGGGTCAAGCCACCCGGCGTTATGTCTATCCCGTTGGGCGAAACCAACACAAAGGGACGCAGGTCCAAGTGGCGCGGGGCCAGACCTTTTTTGGTGAAGATCGGACAGGTCGACAGCGAGAGCGTCGGCTGCGCGATGTAATTTTCCGGATTGGATTCCAGCTTCTTGCGGAATTGCTTGATCTCACGCTTGGTTGATGTCGGTCCGATCAGCATGCCGTATCCGCCAGAGCCGTGAACTTCCTTCACCACCAGCTCCTCGAGATTGTCGAGCACATAGGCAAGGCTATCGCTATCGGCGCAACGCCATGTCTGAACATTGGGCAGCAACGGTTTCTCACCGGTGTAAAACTCGACGATTTCCGGCATGAAGCTGTAGATCGCCTTGTCATCCGAAACGCCCGTGCCCGGCGCATTGGCAATGGTGACATTTCCCGCGCGGTACACATCCATGATGCCGGGGATGCCCAGCACGCTATCGGGATTGAAGGTCAGCGGATCAAGGTAGTCATCATCGACCCGGCGATAGATCACATCGACCGGAGCATAGCCATCGGTGCAGCGCATCTGCACCTTGCCCCCGACCACGCGCAGATCGCTGGCCTCTACCAGGGTAGCCCCCATCTGGTCTGCGAGGAAAGCGTGTTCGAAATAGGCGGAATTGTAGATGCCCGGTGTCAGCACCGCGACATTGGGCTTGCCGCTGGTCCCTTCAGGCGCACAGGCAGCGAGGCTGCGGGCGAGACGCCGCGGATAGCTGGAAACGCTCTCCACCCCGATGCGGGAGAAGAGGTCGGGGAACATCGACATCATCGTCTCGCGATTTTCGAGCATGTACGACACGCCCGACGGAGTGCGCGCATTATCCTCCAGCACGAAGAAATCGTCCGGGCCCGTGCGCACCAGGTCAATCCCGACAATATGGGTGTAGATGCCGCCTGGCGGTGTAAAGCCAACCATGTTGGGCAGCCAGGCATCGTTATTGCGCAGCAGCCTTTCGGGCAGCCGCCCCGCGCGAATAATCTCCTGGCGATGATAAAGATCGTACAGGAACGCGTTGAGTGCCCTCACCCGCTGTTCGATCCCGCGCATCAGCTTGCGCCATTCCTGCGCCGTTATGATACGCGGCACCATGTCGAACGGGATCAGCCGCTCTTCTGCCTCATCCTCGCCATAGACGTTAAAAGTAATGCCGGTGCGGCGAAAACTCTCATCCGCGTCCTTCGCCTTGCGCTTGAGCAGATCGGTTGGCTGCTCTTCGTACCAGTCGCAATAGTCCGCATAGGCAGAACGAATTTCGCCAGCCGCATCGTACATCTCGTCAAAATTGGAGGTCGACAGGACCAGATTCCCCTTGGGTTGCAGTGCTTGCAAGGCGACTAAAGATAGCCACCCATACCCAAAAGGAAAGGCTCAGTCGCGTTCCAATTCCGCCAGAACCGTTTCAATCGCTTCGGTGGAGTAAGAAAAGCCGATATGCGTGCAGCGCAGGGCAATTGCGCGGTCCCGCTCCTCAGGCGTTCCGCAAGCGGCGCGCGGCGCAATCATGCCATCGCGCGGACTCCACAATGCCACGGTTTCAACCGGGGGCTTGGCCGCTAGATCGGTCTCAACGGGCGGGCGGTCTACGCTATGTCCCGTGACGAATTGATAGACCCGCCAGACATTGTTGGCACGCGGGTCACCCGAAAATGGTGAGCCCATTGTTATCACCTTGGCCACCGCCTGGGGTTGGCGTTTTGCGAGCTCTCGCCCAAATACACCGCCAAGGCTCCAGCCTAGCAGCACAACTTTATCGCCAGTGCGTTCGTGCAGCTCAAGCAGGCGCTGTTCCAACTGCGCGAGATTTTCCTCAGTTGGCCCAAGATTGAAGCCGAGACCCCAGCGTTTCGCCGTATGGCCCGCCTTCTCAAGGTGCTGCGCCATGAAGCGCATGCGCACCGGATGGGTCATGAAGCCGGGCAGCACCATGACCGTGCGCGGTCGCTTGGCCCTGGCAACATCTATCTTGCGACGTCGGCGGTTGACGACCTCCGCCAGGATTTCTGCCTCGCCGAGGAAGCGCAACAATGGCGGACGCGAGGCGGGCCGCTCAACCGGCTGGCGCGCAAGCGCGACCCGACGTGCAAGCTCATCCCTCGACCAAAGCGAAGATTTGAGTTCAGCAAGGGAAGCGCGCGAGGCCATGATTCTAAAGCAAAATCCGTCGTTGCAACAAAACCGAAATAGTCAATTCAAACTGTCACACTAACTTCAAGCGGTGAACGTTCTGTGAAGCAAGAAATGCCGGATTGTGTCAGAATTCGGTCGTCTCGAGATATGGCCCTAACTGCGCGATTGATATTGCGAGCGTCAGCCTTCCGCGCATTCCCCGACCCATTCGGCGCTGTTTTTCATCTTCATTGTGGTTTCACCCACGCCGGGGATATCCGAAGTCATGGTCATAGTCGTGTCAGTCTTGGTTGCGCTGACCGTCCCTTCCATGGCCATTTTCATTTTTCCGCCCCCGGCATTGCAGACAAGCACCGCGTCAAGCTGATTGCCGTCGAGGTTGAAGCTTTCATAGCTGCAATCGCCCTCTTGGCCCTGGCTCATCATCTCTTCAAAGCCGTTCTCGGCCTCCTCGGGAGAGACGCAGTATTCGACCGTGGTGTTGAAATTACCTGCGCCCATCGCATCGGCGGACATGCCTGGCATGCTGGCTTCTATCATCTCCACGCTCGCGCGATACTGGCCCGCCTTCGGCTTGATCGCGCCTCCGGCGTTTTGCACCGCTTCATTGGCTTCCGACAAGCTGACCGAGCCATCGCCATCGGCGTCTGCATCGGCAGTGCTGATATCGCTGCTATCGGAACAGCCCGCGACAACAATCGCGAGCGCGGCGGCACAAAAAACAGGTTTCATGGACAATTTCCTTCATTTGGCGCCTTATTGACGCAACCGAAACGGCTTGACCGGGATCGTATCGACCCGGCGATGGATTCACAACACTTCACAAGCGCGGCGGCGCGGCCCATATCGCCAGGCATGTCAGAACTCATCATACGCCGCGGGCTGGAAGAGCCTGACACAACCGAACAATTCACACCGCACCGCCCGGAACGCCCGGAAAAGAGCGATGGCGGGCGCGCCTTCAAGCTCATCTCTGATTACGAGCCGGCGGGAGACCAGCCGACCGCGATTGAGGAGCTGGTCGCGGGCGTGAAAGCGGACGAGAAGACACAGACGCTGTTGGGCGTCACCGGCTCTGGCAAGACCTTCACCATGGCCAAGGTGATCGAGGAAACGCAGCGCCCCGCCCTGGTGCTCGCGCCGAACAAGATCCTCGCCGCGCAGCTTTATGGCGAGTTTAAAAGCTTCTTCCCCGAAAACGCGGTCGAGTATTTCGTCAGCTATTACGACTACTACCAACCCGAAGCCTACGTACCGCGCTCCGACACCTATATCGAGAAAGAGTCGAGCGTGAACGAGGCGATTGACCGGATGCGGCATTCGGCCACGCGCGCGCTGCTGGAACGCGATGACGTAATCATCGTGGCCTCGGTTTCATGCCTTTACGGTATCGGATCGGTCGAGACCTATTCGGCGATGATCTTCGACATCAAGAAAGACGAAACAGTCGACCAGCGCGAGCTGATCCGAAAGCTGGTCGCGCTGCAATACAAACGCAATGATGCGGCATTTCAGCGCGGCACATTCCGGGTGCGCGGCGACAATCTTGAGCTGTTCCCGAGCCATTATGAAGACATGGCGTGGCGCATCAGCTTCTTCGGCGATGAAATCGAGGAGATCAGCGAGTTCGACCCGCTAACGGGCAAGAAGGGCGCATCGCTTGAAAAGGTCCGTGTTTATGCAAACTCGCACTATGTGACGCCCGGCCCAACCATGAAACAGGCCGCCGAGGCTATCAAATTTGAGCTGGAGCATCGCCTGAAAGAGCTTCAGGAAGAAGGGCAATTGCTCGAAGCACAGCGGCTGGAGCAGCGCACCAATTTCGACCTGGAAATGATCGCGGCCACCGGCAGCTGCGCGGGGATCGAGAACTATTCGCGCTTCCTGACGGGGCGCCTGCCGGGTGAGCCGCCGCCCACCCTGTTCGAATATCTGCCCGAAAACGCTCTGCTCTTCGTCGATGAAAGCCACCAGACCGTGCCGCAAATCGGCGCGATGGCGCGCGGGGACCATCGCCGCAAACTGACGCTGGCCGAATATGGCTTCCGCCTGCCCAGCTGCATCGATAACCGCCCGCTGCGCTTCAACGAATGGGACGCGATGCGCCCGCAAACCTTCGCCGTGTCCGCAACACCGGGCGGCTGGGAGATGGAGCAGACCGGCGGCGTGTTTGCCGAGCAGGTCATTCGCCCAACCGGCCTGATCGATCCCCCGGTCGAGATCCGCCCGGTTGAGGATCAGGTGCAGGATTGCATCCAGGAATGCCTCGCGACCGCGAAGAAGGGCTATCGCACGCTTGTCACCACGCTGACCAAGCGGATGGCCGAAGACCTCACCGAATTCATGCACGAAGCGGGCGTGCGCGTCCGCTACATGCACTCCGATGTCGAGACGCTCGAGCGGATCGAGCTGATCCGCGACCTGCGGCTTGGCGTCTATGACGTGCTGATCGGGATCAACCTGCTGAGAGAAGGCCTCGACATCCCCGAATGCGGGTTGGTGGCGATTTTGGATGCTGACAAAGAGGGCTTCCTGCGCTCCGAAACATCGCTCATCCAAACCATTGGCCGCGCGGCCCGCAATGTCGATGGCCGGGTGATCCTCTATGCTGATCGCATTACCGGCAGCATGGAACGCGCGATGGCGGAAACCGATCGCCGCCGAGAGAAACAGCGCGCCTATAACGAAGAACACGGCATCACTCCGCAAACTATCAAGCGCGACATTGCTGACATCGTCGCGCACACAGCGTCACAAGACGGCGTGGTGGTCGATACCGGCGATGAAGAGGTCAACAATCTGGTCGGGCACAACCTGCGCGCCTACATCGAGGACCTTGAGAAGCGCATGCGCGATGCCGCCGCCGATCTTGAGTTCGAAGAAGCTGGCCGCCTGCGCGATGAAATTCGGCGGCTTGAGAATGATGAATTGGGCCTGCCTGACGAGCAGAAAAAAGCGCCGAAAGTTGGGCGGTCGGACGCTGGCCGACCCGGCACGCGCAAGACCAAATACGGGAAGAAGCGGACCAAGTTTATGGGCGGGAAACCGTGAAGTTTAGCCTGACCCTGGCCTTGCTTGCTGCATCATCTGCCCTCACAGCATGCAAGCCGCCGCCAACCGATGCGGATATGGCGCGCGATATGCCAGAGGACACCCCACGAGGTCCATCCGAGCCAATCGACTCTCCCGATGTGGAAGGCGCAATCTGGGCTGCCAGCGCAACGCCGTGGCGGATTGTCTACGGCAAACCGGGCGAAGCGCCGCTGGTGGCCCTGGCGTGTCTCGATGAAGGGCCTGAGACGACCTTGCGCGTCACCCGCTTTGCCCCCGCTGATGAAGGCGCGGGCGCGGTTCTGGCGTTCGTCGGCAACGGCCATATCGGGCGGATGAAAGTCGATGCGACCGAAGTGAATGGCGCGTCCGTATGGCAAGGCGATGACCCCGCCGCTGATACTGATTGGGAGCCACTGACCGGCCCGCGCGAGCTGACTTTGACCGTACCAGGAGCTGGCATGGTGACGCTCAATCCCAGCTCGCTGCCCGTCGATCTGGTGGCTGGATGCCGCGGCGGTAAACTGGCGCCAGGACCTGAACTTGCGCCCGAGGAAGGCCCTATCGACGAGCCTGAGCCCGCTGAAGAAGCATATCGGGGGTGAGCACCTGCGGCAGTTGCTCGCCATCCCCATCCGGTTCATACCATAGGTAAAGTGGTACGCCCGCCGCGCCCTGCTCGCTCAGAAACATGGTGATTTCTTCATCGCGCTGGGTCCAATCGCCGACCATCGCGATTACGCCAGCGGCTTCAAAAGCCTCCCGCGTCGCCTCGCGCTCAATCGCGACGCTTTCATTCACTTTGCAGGTGACGCACCAATCGGCGGTGAACCAGACGAAGACGGGGCTCTCGCTAGCTCGCGCCTCAGCTAAAGCCGCGTTGGTGAACGCCTGCGGTTTAAGCAAAGATTTCGACAAGTCAGCGCTTTGCACAGCGTAGCTGGCAGGCAGCGCAAAGGCGCCGAAGATAAGGAACGGCGCGACGATCAAGCCAAAGGTAGGCCACGCCATCTTGCCTGCCTTTTGCAACTTTCCGACCACGGCGAGCGCCAGGATCACACCGAACACCATGACCAGCGCAAACATCGCAAAGCCGCGCCCGCCGAGCTGCACCGTCAGCCAGATCAGCGCCAGCGCCGTCAGCCCCATCGGGATCGCCATGATGCGGCGGAACCGCTCCATCCACGCCCCGGGCTTGGGCAACATGTTGCGCAGTGCAGGCACAAATCCGACCAACAGAAACGGTAACGCGAGACCCAGCCCCAACGCCGCAAACAGCAGCACGGCGGGCGCAATTGGCAACAACAATGCTGCCCCCAAGGCCGCCGCCATAAACGGCCCGGTGCACGGCGTCGCGGCGAAGGCTGCAAGCAATCCGGTGGCAAAGGCGCTGGCCGGTTCGCCGCTGCGCGTGATCGCAATCGATGGCAGCTCGAACAATCCGGCGAAGTTTGCGGTGATAACGCTCGCAAGCACCAGCAGCGCGACAACCACGCCCGGCTCTTGCAACTGAAACGCCCAGCCCACCTGTTCGCCCGCCGCGCGCAAGGCCAGCATCAACCCGCCCAGCGCCACGCAAGCGAGCATCACGCCGGCCGTATAGGCCAGCCCTTCGCTGCGGGCCTGCGCTTCACTCTCGCCGGCGCGCGCGAGGCTAATCGCCTTGAGGCTCAGGATCGGAAAAACACACGGCATGATATTCAGGATCAGCCCGCCAACCAGCGCGCCGAGGAACAGCGTCAAGAGCGGCGGAGTGTCCATCCCTATCGGGCCAGCGATCAGCTCGCCGCTCGTGGGTACATCGCCCGGGATCGCGCCGAACTCCACACCGCCCCCACCACCAAACGACAGAATACCGCCGACTGCGCTTGGATCGTCTACGCCGTATTCATTGAGAGGAATTTCGATGACCAAAGTATCACCAGTGCGACGAAAGGTCTGGACAGCGGAGTAGCTCACCAGCTGCTCGTTGCTAATGAAGACATGAGGCGCGTTAAGGGCCACCTCTTCAGGTAACGGGATCGCCAGGCGCAGGTTGCCGCCGCTAATCTCAAAATTGCTCTCCGCATCCAGCAGCGGCGCAATCTCAGCCTGCCAGCGGGCAAAATCACCGCCCTGGGTCTCGCGCAGAACCGCATCCTGCGGCACGCACAGCACATCGGTGCAGGCGAGATATTGCACAAAGCCGGTCACCGGTGCGCGGGTGGTGTTATCGACATTCTCCCCTACCGTCACCGGCACCAGCACCGTGAACGCACCCTTGTAAATGTGGTTCATCAGGTCGCCGGTGTCGAGCTCCTGAACGAACCGTTGCGGCACGGGATAGAGCGGCTCGCCCATCTCCCAACCGTCCGGCAGGTTCAGACGTAAATCCATCCCCTGCCCCGCATCGCCGGGGTTGGACCAATATCCGTGCCATTCCTCGCCACTTGACGTGTCGGGCGTGAAATGCAGCGCGAGCATCCATTCCTCACCCGCCACCGGCATGCCATCTGCGCGCAATTCGACGCTGATATTGTCGTCGCCGAACACTTCTTGAGTCGGGATTGCGGTGACAGCGTCCTGAGCGGACGCAGGCGCAAAAGCTCCCGTGATTGCAGACAGCGCAAGCGTGCATGCAACAAACCATAGCTTTGCAAAGCGGAACATTCTTGCCTCAATCACGGCCAAACCTTTAGGAGCGCTGATGAGTATTCGCAATCGGCGCGGATAAGGTTGCATAAGGCACGACGATAATGAGCGAAGAGACACGCGACCTGTTGATCCTGGGTGGCGGCCTGGTGGGCATGACACTGGCGCTGACGGCGGCGCGCAAGGGCATATCCTCGCACGTGGTCGACCGCGCCGATCCCGCCGAGCTGATCAAAGAGGGCTTCGATGACCGCGCCACCGCGATCTCGACCGCCAGCTGGAACCTGTTTCGCAATATCGGCCTTGCCGAAGCGCTGGAAGAGTTCGCCTGCCCGATCGCCAAGATCGCCGTCACCGACCAGCAGAAACCGGGGCGGATCGACTTCCAGCCAGAGCCACACGAGGGATCTTTGGGCCGGATGTTCCCCAATCGCCGCTTACGCCTCGCCCTGTTTGAGGCGGCGGCGAAGGAACCGCTGATCAACTGGGTTTCGCAGGTCGAGGTCACCGAGCGCCAGCGCAGCGAGTATGGTGTCGCCGCCGTGCTCGATAATGGCACCAAGCTTAAAGGCCGCCTGATGGTCGGTGCCGAAGGGCGGCAATCACCGACCCGCAAGGAAGCCGGGCTGGTGGTCGCCAATTGGGATTACAGTCACCGCGCGATTATCGCCGGGCTGACTCATGAAAAGCCGCACGAAAATGTCGCTTGGGAGATTTTCTACAGCGCCGGTCCATTCGCCCTTCTGCCCATGCTCGATGACGAGCAAGGTCGCCATCGTTCTTCGCTGGTCTGGACAGTATCGGAAAGCGACGCAGCGGGCGTGAACAAACTGTCTGACCGTGCCTTCCTCGCCGAAGTCGAAAAGCGTATGGGCGGGATTTACGGCGCGGTCACAAGCGTTGGCATGCGCTCATCATGGCCGCTCGGTTTCCATCACACTGCCAAGATCACCGGCGAGCGGCTGGCGCTGATCGGCGATGCCGCTCACGGCATTCACCCGATTGCGGGGCAAGGCCTCAACCTGGGCTTGCGCGATGCAGCAACTTTGGTCGAAGTGCTGGAGGAAGGCCGTAGGATCGGACTTGATCCGGGCGATCACCAAGTACTGGTGCGGTATGAGAATTGGCGCGGGCTCGATTCCTTCATGGTCGCCGCTGCAACCGACACGCTTACGCGACTGTTCGGCGTTCCGGGCAAGGCAGCCTCCGCCGCACGCCGACTTGGAATGGGTGCGGTGCAGCGCAGCGGTGCGTTGAAGCACTGGTTTATGGATGAGGCGCGCGGCGTCTCCGGCGATTTGCCCGAGCTGCTGCGCGCCTAATCTCGCGCCGCAATAGGTGCTGGTTTAGTCTTCGCTGGTCGCTTCGACAGGGCTCAATTGCTCAACCGTATTGCCCGCCCCATCGCGCAGGCGACGCGGCTCAAGTACCGCTGCAGTCTCAAGCGTTTGCAGCGCATCCATCGCATTGTTGTAGCGGGTCGCATCGGCGATCCAGTTCTCTGCCCGAGCAGCGCCGGGAAGGTTCTGTACCTCGGCAATCGCCGCCTCGACCCGTCCGCTTTCCAGGAACAGGCGCGCCCGATCCAGCCGTCGCTCTGGCTGCGGCGAAGGCGTATCTTCGCGGCGGATCACAAACATTTCACCAATTTCGCGGCGAATATCCGACCATGAGCTAACCTCGTCGCCTTCCGACAATGTCGGCCCCAGCCCCTCAAGACGGGCCAGCAATTGATCGAGCGTGATTGGACGGCGCGAGAACGAAATGACCGTGCGCACAGCGTTGGGCCAGTTATCGCCAAAGCGCAGGCGCAGCTGGTCTGCAAGGAAGCCAAGTTCCGCACCGCGTTCAATCGCGCGGCGGGTCGCAAAGGCGATCAACAGGCCCTCGGCTCGCGCAGCATTACCCGCCGCTGCCTGAGCCTGGAGGTCGAGCCGCGCCAGACGCTGCTCAGCCGCCGCGAGACGTTGATCGAGGCCGCCTTGTTGTTCAGCCAGCCCCTCCACCGCTTCGACTTGTTCTTCAATCGCGGCTTCGCTCTCCTCGCTGGTGGGCGATGGCAAAGCAGGAAGTTCACTCGTGGGTGTTTGGGTCGGACTTGCTTCAGCCAGCGGTTCGCTCTGGGCTTCAACCGCCACCGGCTCTGCCTCATTAGCGTTGTACCACACGATGTAGCCAATCAGGGCTCCGCCAGCGGCGAAGGATGTTAGCGCGGCGAGCCAAATTCCTCTGGATGAGCCGCTTTTGCGGCGACTGCCGTATTTCGATTCCATTGTTGTCCGTTCTGCGATCCGTTGCACGTGCCACCAGGCGCGCGGATATTTTTAATGCCTTTGCCACATGTCCTGCGCCAAGGCCAGCAATTCGCTATCCGCAGGGGCAGCGGCGGCGCGAGCCTCGGCCCAGCCTGCGCCAGCAGCAGCAAGAATACGCGGTCCGAGCGCGGCCAGCGAAATGCGCGGGCGATCAAGGCCTAAACGCTTACATTCCTTCGCGAAATGCGCCGCTGAGGATGCGGAATGGAGCAACACCATGGCTGGAGTTGCAAATAGCGCGGCCTGGGTCGCATTAAGCGGCAGGTTACGCACCCGATAGACCACTTTCTCGGTGATTGCGGTGCTTTCGGGCGGTTTCAGGCTGATCCGTTCTTCCCCCGCTAAACGCAGAAAATGGTTTGGCGCCGGATCAGCAGAATTGAGCAGGTTTTGCAGGCCTCCCTGACCTATCGCGGCAACCTGAAAACCCGTTTCACGCGCTGCCTCAGCCGTCGCCTCGCCCACCGCATGAACAGGCAGGTGCGTAAGCTCGCCCAACGCCTCTCCGCCGTGGCGAAACACATTGGCGCTGCCCACCAGCAGCGCGTCCACACCCGTCAGATCGGGCAATTCCCACCCGACCGGCTCGGTCTGCGAGAGCGGGAGGCCGATTATGTCGAGGCCGTGCGCCTTGCCTACCGCTATTGTCGATGAAAGTCCCGGCTCAGGACGAATGGCGATGATGGCCGCGCTCATTCGCGCCTCACTTGGCTCCGCCGAAATGCGGCAGGATACCCGGCGTGGCGCGAGACAGCAGGTCAGCAGCCAGCGCTTTCGCCGCCGCCAATCAGTTCAACCGCCGTTGCGCCCACATAGT
>JBCBDF010000029.1:0-14222 GCA_038529875.1 Pseudomonadota bacterium
AGGACAGGATGTTGTCGTGGAGCTGCCATCCATGGGCCGTCTCATCGAAGTGGTTCAGCATCTCATTGACGCTAAGACCACGTTGGACTTCGAACTGGCTGTAACTGCCACTGCGGGCGGTCGCGATCGCACTGTGTGAAATATCCGTGCCCAGAATCTCAATGTTCCAGCCATTCCAGCGTGAACCTTGGTCGGCAAACATCATCGCAATCGAGTGTGCTTCCTGTCCGGTAGAACAGCCCGCACTCCAGATCGATAGCCGCTTGGTCGCCGCGCGTTTCTGGGCCAATTCTGGCAGCACTTCGACCGGCAACTGATCGAATGTCGGCTTGTCGCGGAAGAAATAGGTCTCGTTATTGAGCAGTGCCTCGACCACTTCCTGGGCAAGGCGTGATTGACCCGGGCTGGCGAGCAGGCACACCAGCTGGTCGATATTGCTTATGCGGTGTTCGCGGAACACGCCGGACAATGCAGTGCTGACCCGCCAGCGGCGGCTTTCGGTCAATTGTTGGCCGGTGCGCGCTGCGAGTAAGTCTGCAATGATCTGATGGGAGGCTTCGCTTACTTCCACGTGGCACCGTCGGCCTTTACGAGGCCAGCGTGCACCAGAATAGCTTCGCGCAGTTCGGTCGGCGGTGCAACCAGGCTGGCGGTGCCAGCCTTCGCAACAGCGCCAGGCATGCCCCATACGGCGCTGGTTTCAGCGTCTTGCGCGAAGACACTGCCACCTGCCTCTTTCAAGGTTTTGGCCCCGATAGAGCCATCGCGCCCCATGCCCGAAAGGATAACGGCCAGCACTCGGCCCTCGCAGGCTTCGGTAAGGCTGGTAAGCATCGGATCGACCGACGGCATGCAGCCGCTATGGGTTGGGGCGCTAGAGGTTTTCGCGAACAAGCGGCCGCGGCTGCGATGCACCACCATATGGCCATGCCCGGTCGCAATACTGACTTCGCCGGCACGGATCTCCGAACCCTCTTCAGCGATGTTTGTGCGCCTGCCGCTCGCCATTTCAACCTGGCGGGCAAAAACAGGGATGAAGGAAGGCGGCAGATGCTGAGTAATCAGGATCGGCAAGTCGAATTCTGGTGGCAAGTCGCGCAGCACCTGGTTTAGGGCATGGATGCCCCCGGTGGATGCGCCGATCGCCAGCACTTCGGGCCGTTGCTTGGCCGGTGCGGAGATGGTTTTTGCCGCTTTGGGTTCAGCAGCTGCCGCCTCTACTTCGCTCGCTTCTGGGACATCGCCACCAATACCGCCAAGCGCGCGGATCTTGCCGAGCAATTGCTCGCGATATTCGTCGTTAAAGCCACCTGGAGCCGGCTTCAGCATGGTCTCCGCTGCGCCCATGGAAAGCGCCGACATGGTGTGTTCTGCGCCGTCTTGGGTGAGCGACGACACCACCAGGACTTGCGCGTCTGTCGCGATCTTGAGGATTTCCGGCAGGGCCTCGAGTCCGCCCATACCTGGCATTTCCAGGTCGAGCAGGATCACATCGGCCGGGTCTGACTTCAGCAACATAATGGCGCGTTCGGCGCTGCTTGCAGTGCCGACAATCGTCATGGCTTGATCGCCTTCGACCATGCGTTTGAAAATTGTCCGCACCGTCAGCGAGTCGTCGACGATCATTACGCGTACGGTATCGCCAGCCTTGTCGCTGTCAGCCGGGCTTTTGTCATCGGCGGGTCGGGTCACGGCAGGGCGAGTGCTCACGCAAAACCTACCAGCTGCAATTTGATCTGAAGCGTCTCGTGGTCGAACGGCTTCATCACATATTCGTCTGCGCCCGCCTGAATGGCCTCGCGAATGTGCGCGACGTCGTTTTCGGTGGTGCAGAAAACCACTTTGGGTGCGTCGCCTCCAGGGCGTTTGCGCAGCTGGGTGATGAACTCGATTCCTGTCATGACCGGCATATTCCAGTCGAGCAGCACCACATCCGGCATCTGCTCATCGCAGCGGTCCAGCCCCAATTGGCCGTTTTCGGCCTCATCCACGGTAAAGCCGAGGGTTTCGAGAATGTGTCTCGAAACCTTTCGGATTACTCTTGAATCATCGACAATTAGGCACGTCTTCATGGGGACCCCTGATATATTTTGCGCCGCCGTGCTTACAGCCCAGCCGTAAGCATTTCATTAAGCGGCCTGTCCGAGTTTTCCGGGGCCGATGATCAACTGCGCGAGATCGATCAGCAAAGCCGGTCCTGTCGGTGTTTCTGTCATGCCTGTGGCAACCCGCGACCATTCTGGCCCGAACCCACCGCTTACTGAGCCGGGCTCGGCATGCGAAGTTGTGATATCGTCGATCCGGTCGACAATCAGCGCGTAAGGATAGCCTGCCACTTTCACCACGGCACCGCGATCATCGGTCGGGAAAGGGGAAGGGTCGATGCCAAGCGCCAGACGGCAATCAATCACCGTCATCGATTGGCTGCGCATTGCAGTGATCCCGGCAATATAGTCGGGCGTGCGCGGAACCGGCGTGACTTCGCCCAGCTCGATTACGGAGGACACATCATGCGCGTTCAGCGCGCAGCGCCGCCCGGCGATTTCGACAATGATCATCAATTCGTTCATCGGGTTCCTCCTGCACGGGCGCGGCGCAAGGCATCGAACAATCCATCGCGATCGTAGCGGTAGATCGAATCATCTTGCTCGGCCGCGTCAGGCTGGCTTCTGAGGCGGATACACTCGCCGTAGCTTGGCGCTTCCTGCGCATCCGCATCATCCAGGATGATTGCGACATCGCTGGCCTCGGCCTCGCCGGTAACCACCTCATAGCCAGCTGCATCAACCAGTGGGCCTAGAATTGTGCGAGCCCAATCGGTGTCGGGCAGGTGACAGGTTGGCTTTGTAGTCGCCTCGGGCGGCTCGCCATAGCGCGAGAACAGCTCGTGGCCATTAAGCAGGCCGACGGTTTGGCCTTCGACCAGTGTGACTGCTTCGACCAGCGGATCATCGTCAACCGGCTTGAGCGAGTTTTCGAGATCGACCGCATCTTCGACTTGGCGCACAGCGTAAAGCAGCTCGCACGTGCCATCCGACATACGCAGGAAGCGGATTTTGCCGCTTGGGCGCTCGCCTTCAGGCAATCCGACCAGTGGCAGGATAACGCCGTCAATCACGGCGCGTTTGCCATTGGCGGAAATATCGATTGCTTCGGCCTGCGCGGTTTCGATACGCTGCACCAGCTCGAGGCGCACGGCACTGCGCCGACCCTGATAGTCGGTGAACAGCATGGCGCGGCTGAGTTCTTCCTGTTGTTGCTGTTCGGCAAGTTCTGCCGCGTTTTGCAGCACGCGGGTGCGCGCGTCGGAGATGAGATTGTACTCCATCGCAATGTTGGTCACATCGAGCAGCAGGATCGGCTGGCCATCGTCGAGCAAAGTCGAACCGGCATAGACACCGCTCTGCATCACTGCTGGTGCCAGCGGCTTGACCACAAGGTCGCCATGCTGGTGGATCCGGTCAATCGCGAGCGCGAACAGATCGCCGCTGGCAAGGCGCAGCAGGACCATGGTGTGCTCACCATCGGCCACGTCCTTGCCCGGCAGCTGAAGCACGTCCGACAGCGTCAGGCAGGGGATGCGATTGCCACGGAAAGTGATCAGGGCGGTTTCGCCCATGCGGGTGAAATCAAGCGACTTCGATTTGGAGTCGATGATTTCCTCAATATAGCTCTGCGGGATCGCAAAGCGCTGTTCGCCCACTTCTACCGTAAGACCAGCGATAATGCTGAGCGTGAGTGGAACCTTCAGCGTGAACATCGAGCCGACGCCCGGCGTGCTGGAGACGTCGATGGAACCGCCCACTTTTTCCAGATTGTCGCGCACCACGTCCAAGCCGACGCCGCGTCCGGAAACGTTGCTGACTTCTTCCGCGGTCGAGAACCCGGCCTGGAAAACCAACTGCATCAACTGCTCGCGGCTCATCCGGTCGCGTTCGGCGGCACTTATGAGGCCGACCGAAACGGCTTTTGCCGCGATCCGCTCTTCATTCAGGCCTGCGCCGTCATCGCTGACCACGATAGAGATCGTGTTGCCAGACTGGCGCGCGGAGATCGACAATAAGCCGATTTCGCGTTTACCGTTGGCGAGCCTGTCCGCCGGTGCTTCGATGCCGTGATCGATCGAGTTGCGGATGATGTGGGTCAGGGGATCGCGAATGGTCTCGATCATTTCACGATCGAGTTCGACGTCTCCACCCTCCAGATCAATCATCACCTGCTTGCCGAGATCGGCAGACAGGTCGCGGACCAGGCGGGGCATCGCGCTGAAGAGCGTTTCAATCCGCTGCATGCGCATGCGGGTGATGGCATCGCGGACATCGGACAGAATCGTCGTCAGCCGCTCAAACGGGCCGTCAATCGTTGGTTGATTGCCCGCCTGACGCAGACGGTGGGCGAGGTCGTTTCGCGCCAGCACCATGTCGGAAACGCCGCTCATCACGCGGTCGAGCAAGTCAACGGGAAGGCGGATTGAGCGCTGGACGCCCGGATTGGAATCGGCTTTTGAGGCGGCCGCGGTCTCGGCCGATGGATCTTCAGGCTCGCCTTTTTCCAGGATGCTGGAAGCGGGCTCATGCGTTGTGGATGCTGGCTTCTCTTCTGCCACCTCCGGCACGAAACCTGGCTGAAGGCTGGCGATCAGGGCATCATCGCCACCTTCGGGGAATTCTTCGCCTGCTTCGATTGCATCGACCATTGCCACGATCCGGTCGATTACGGCGAGCACCGCGCTGACCAGCACGGTGTCTGGCTCGCGGCGTCCCGCCCGGCAATCGGACAATGCATCCTCAGCGGCGTGGCTCAGTGCGGCCAATCTCGGGAAGTCGAAGAAGCCGCAATTGCCCTTCACGGTGTGTACGAAACGAAAGATCGTATCCAGGCGCGCGCGATCAGCTGGATTGGCTTCCCAGGCGACGATTTCGCCTGCGCTTGCCTCCAGCATCTCCCGTGTTTCTGCGACGAAGTCCGCCAGCAGTTCATCCATGATGCGATTGCCCCTTATAATTACCGGGGCTCCTATGCACCTGCGATGGTTAACGAATGGTCACCATACCGCCGCGCCATGGCGACTACTTGCTCCGCCCGCGCCTCAGGACATAGGCGACGATCACGCTCGCGGTGAGCGCGCCGAACAGGTTTGCTGCAAGTTCAGCGGCATAGATTGCTTCGCTGCCCCAGCTGGACTGGAGCGCCCACGCGAAGGGTAGCATGACCAGGAACACGCGCCCGCCCGATTGGAACAGTGCGAAGCTGGCCTTGTCGACTGCGTTCAGGATACCGTTGCCTACGATCAGCAAGCCAAACCCGGCATAGCCCCAGGCGGCGATCTGCAGATAGAGCGCAAACTCGGCAATGACGTCAGGGTCTTCGGTGAAGAAATCGGCAAACCATTCACCCGCCGCGACCATGGCGATGGCGATGGCAAGGCCCCAGACAATGCAAAATCCCCCGGCATAGAGCGCCGCTTCGCGTGCCCTGCCAAACTGTCTTGCGCCCCAATTCTGGCCTATGATGGCCCCGATTGAGCCGGAAAGCGCGAGCAATGGCACGACTGCAAAGCTTTGCAGCCGACCCGCCGCGCCGAACCCGGCGACCGCAGCCTGTCCCTCTGATGCAAGCAGGGCCGTCAGCACCGACAAGCCCACCGGATTGATCGCGTTCGAGCACGAGGCCGGTACGCCTACGCGCAGGATCGCGAGCATGGGATCGACGATCTTGCCGCCGCGCAGCGCCAGCGGATTGAAGGGAATGGCTGTGCGAGACAGCAGGTAAAGCGCCATGGCGACGCCAAAGCCCCAGCCGATGATCGTCGCATAGGCCGCTCCGACAATGCCGAGCCCTTCAAATCCAAAAGCTCCGGTAATCAGGATCGGGTCGAGCACCCAGTTCGCCGCCGCATAGGTGATCGAGACGTAGCTGGTCTTGCGCGCCTCTCCTTGCCCGCGCAGCACTCCGTTCATGCCCATGATGATCAGGATCAGCGGGAAGCCGAGGGCAAACGGCTGCATGTAGGTCTTGATGATCGGCAGCAGATCGGGCTGGGCGTTCATCAGGCTGAAGATCGCGTCGAGCAGCGCATAAAGTACCAAGCCCATACTAATCCCGGTCGCGATGGCGAAGATGATCCCGAAATTCGCGCGCCGTTCGGCCTTGTCGTGGTCGCCTTCGCCCAGCGCCCTCGCCACGACCGAATTGATACCGACCATCACGCCAACGCCCAGGCTGCTGAGCGCGACCGTAATCGGGAAAATGAAGGCAATCGCGGCGAGTTCCGCGCTGCCGAGCTGGCCGATAAAGTAGGAATCGACCAGGCCAATCGACATGATCGCCGCGACCCCGATTATCATCGGCAGGGTCTGCGAGATCAAATGGCCGGGAATCGAGCCGCTGGTGAGTTTGGCAGAGGCCTGGCCAGACCTCTGGTTCTGCTCGTTGTCTTGCGGCTGGCTGGAATCGCTCATTATCTGAGGCGCGTAGCGGTGTGCAGCCATACCGCATAGCGAAAACCTTGTGCCGCCCCTGCCAGTCATGCGATAAGTCCACGCAAATGCGATCAACCGAGAGGAGCCCCGACAATGGCAACGCAGCTCAAACCAACAATCGAATGCAGCAAGGAAGAGTGGCAGGCGCGCCTCGATCTTGCCGCTTGCTACCGGATCTTCGACCATCTCGGCTGGTCGGAATCGATCTACAACCACATTTCGCTGAAGGTCCCGGGAGAGGAAGACACCTTCCTCATTAATCCGTTCGGTATGCTGTATGACGAAGTGACCGCATCGAACCTGGTTAAGATTGACGTCGAAGGCAACAATGTTGGCGGTTCACCCTATATGGTGAACAAGGCAGGCTTCACTCAGCACGCCTATTTCCACAAGCATCTGGGCCAGCGAGCCGATGCCATCTGCCATGTGCACACCACTGCGACGATGGCGGTTTGCAGCCACAAGGACGGGCTGATGCCGACCAATTTCTATGCCTGCAATTTCCAGGGGCAGATCGGCTATCACGACTTTGAAGGCGTGACGGTTCGCGAAGAAGAAGGTGAGCGGCTGGTCGAAAACCTCGGAGACCACACGATCCTGATGCTGCGCAATCACGGCCCGGTTGTCATGGATAAGACGATCCAGGGCATGTTCGTGAAGATGTGGGCGCTGCAGCGCGCCTGCGAGATCCAGGTGGCGACGCTTGGCATGGGCAACCCCAATGTGGTGCCTCAGGAAGTCGTCGATGTGCACCAGCGCGATATCTCGGTGATGCAGAGCCAGGGCGGCGCGGGCATGTTTGATTTCGAAGCGTGGAAGCGCCGGATCGACAAGGTCGACAGCAGCTGGCGCGACTGATCCACCAGGCACATCGAGTTTAGCTAAGGCCTGCGGCTCGGCGCGATCCGGGCTGCACCTTCATTCAAACTCGTTTGCCCTTTCTAATCTGCCGCGATCACTGTCTCCGGGGCTTCGGGCGCTGGGCAGATATATTCCCCTGCGCGCTGCATTTGCCCGGCTGGTGCCATCAGGTCGGCCAGGAAGGATGTGTTCGTCTCAATCTGGGTTAGGTAGGCTTCGAAGGCGTGCTCGCCGCGATCCTCATCGCGCTTGAAATCATAGGCGGTGACGCCAATCCGCCGTCGCTTGAGCAGCTCGTCCCCCGACAGATAGTCGCAATAATCGCTGTAATTCGAGGCCATGCAGGTGATCCCGAACCGGCTGCATCCGATAAAGCCCTTGGTGATCACTTCATCGTCGGGATTGATCCCGTAAAGCAGGCGCATGCCGCGTGATAAAGTACCCTGATCCACGCCGCCCATCCCGGCAAAGGTCTTCACAGTGGTTGCGGGCGCGAGCAGGCCAATCGCTAGATCATCGAACACCGGCACGCGGTACGTGCCCTCGCTGTCGGCGGCGTGCTGGGCGAAGCGCTGATAAGGATAATTCCCGTCCTTGCCGAGCAGTGGCAGCACGTCGTCGGGATTGCCAAGGGTCGATCCGATCACGAAGGCACCTGAGCTGTGCGACAGCATACGGACCCTGGCCTGAACACCCTGCTCAGCCAGTCCCTCATTCATGGCGTTCATCATCTGGCGCATGAAGAAGCCGACCAAGGGCCCGCTGGCCTGTGCTTGCCCCCAACAGCCGACCCCATTTTGTATCGAGCAGCCATCCCAGAATGTCTCGACAAACAGCAGGTTTTGCGGGTTGGCGCTCTTGGCCGTGATGATCCGCCGCGCTTCGGCAAAGCTGGGGACGGCTTCTGAAAAGCGGGTGTTGAAGCCGTGGACCAGGAAAACGATGGTGGGAGACTGGCCGTTTGCCGCCGCGCGCTTCGCAATCGCTTGTCCGCGCGTGCGCCAGATCGCTTCCTGCGCCTGGTACCAGGCTGCAATCACTGCATCGTCATCGATCTCGCCAAGCGCCGCCTGAGCGATCGCGCTGCATAGTGAGAGGACTTCGGTGGCGGCCATGACTTCGCGGCAGGGGGAATTGCCACCTGTAAAGTGGTTAAACAGGCTGCCATCCCAGTGATAATCGGCAATCGAATCTGCCATTAATGGCTCGCGCGGGTAGACGCTGCCATAGCCATCGACATAGACGCGCATGACATTGTCGACCGGCGCAGCCGCAATCGCATCGAAATAGGATACCCGGTGCGGTGTGATGGCGCAGCCTGCAAGCAGGCACAGCACCGGCAAGGCCAAGAGCAGGCGAAGGCGGGCGAGCATCGTCTCAATCTCCAAATGCTGAATGGTTGGGCCAAGTCGCTTCTGTCAAAAACGCCTACAAGATGACCTGAGCAAAGGAAGCAATTTTTGTTGGAAGGATTGCGAGCCTGCGACTAATGTTCCGCGCAAATGCCACGCATGACAGTCAATGAACGCCCGGTCGAGTTCGACATGGAGCCCGACACCCCGCTGCTTTACGCTTTGCGTGAGGCTGCGAACCTGACCGGCACGAAGAGCTGTGGAGGGGGCGATTGTGTCGGTGCCTGCATGGTATTGGTCGATGGCGCGGCCTTGCGATCGTGCCTGATCACGATTGCCGAGGCGGAAGGGCGCTTCATCACCACTATCGAGGGTTTGAGCCGCGATCGCTCGCACCCCGTTCAGCAGGCAATGGTGGCCGAACAGGCGATTCAGTGCGGATATTGCACGCCGGGCATTGTCATTGCGGCTGCCGCGCTGATCCAGCGCAATCCGGCACCGAGCCGACGGGAAATCGAGGCGGCGCTGCCGAATGTGTGTCGCTGCGGCGTTTATCCCCGGCTGGTGCGCGCGGTTCAGCGGGCCGGGCGCGTAGTGCAGCGGCAGGAGAGCATCAGCGCCGCGCCAGCCCCTGGGATCAGCGCAGCAGACGCTGCGGAAAGTGTCCCCGCGTTGCGCGTGCCGGAAAACGATGCTGGCGATCCGGGCGAAACCGAAACCACCGAATGATTAACCCATCGAAGAGGCCGAAATGAAAGCGACCATCTGGCACAATCCCAAATGCGGCACCTCGCGCAAGACGTTGGCGATCCTTGAGGAGCAGCCGGGCATTGACCTGACAGTAGTGCAATATCTGAAAGAACCGCCCACGCGCGATAAGCTCGCTCAGCTTTTCAAGGATGCCGGAATGAGCCCGCAAGAGGGTTTGCGGCTGCGCGGCACTGACGCCGCCGAGCGAGGGTTGCCCGATGCCGATGCCGACACCGTGCTCGATGCGATGGCGGCTGAGCCGATCCTTATTAATCGCCCGCTGGTCGAGACAGAGAAAGGCGTGCGCCTCTGCCGCCCGCAGGATATTGTACTGGAGATATTATAGCGGCCTTTCCCAGATGTAGCCGAGCCACCCGCACCCTCCACCCTTCCACCCGGATGATAACCCGGTAGGCTCCGGGTGGAAGGGTGGAGGGTGCGGGTGGCTTGGAACGTCAAGCCAAGGACACCCTTATTTATCCGTGGTCAGGGCAACATCGCTCGCCAGCGCTCGTGTCCCATAGACGAAAACAGCAATGCACGCGGCGACGATCGCTCCGAACGCGACCACTTCGTTGCTGTTGTAAAGCCACACGCCCAGCGCCGGGGCGTAGATAAAGCTGGCACCCGCGACCGAGGCGACGATGCCCGAGGCCTGCCCTTGTTCAGCCCGTGTCACTGCCAGCGACGTGCCGGCGGTTGTGCCAGGGCGGAACAGGCCGAAACCGAGCGAAGCGATCGAATATCCCAGAGCGATTGTGTGCAATTGGCTCGCACCGCCGAGCACCGCGACGCCCAGCGCAGCGACGGCGAGACCTGACAGAGTGGCCGCGCGCGGGCCCAGATTGAGGCGCGGGATCAGGCCCCATTGTGCCAGAAGGGTTGCCAAGGCTCCCGACATCAGCACCAGGCCAACCGGGCCAGCGCCCTCGGCTGGCGTTGCGCGCAGGCCCATTCGGTCGAGCACGAGGAAGCCTGAAATGCCCAGCACCATCGCTTGCGCGTGGCCACCCGCCAACCCTGCGATAACCCATGGGCGCAGGCGCGGCTCGAACCATTTGAGGCGCGGTGGCTCTGCGCCCGCCTCTCCGATCTGTGTCTCGTCATCATCGTCATCGCTGTCGCGGTGATCGCTGCCCGATCCGGTCGAGTAAGGCGCGTCATACGTGCGCCCGCGCGCGGGAAATTGTGGTTCATCATTGGGCAGGCGGAACCGCAACAGCACCAGCACGAGGAGCGCCAGGAGCGCAAAGCAGATAAACGGTCCGGTCAGGCCGATGTCCATGAAGGGAAGCACCATGAGCGGCGCGAGCGCAGGGCCGATCACGGTGCCCACGCCAAAGCTTGAGGCGATTAGTGACAGCGCATTGGTCCGTTCTGAACGGGCGGTGCGCGATGCGACATAGGCCTGCACCGCAGGCGGTGCGGCGCTGCCAAACCCGCCAAACAGGCTGCGCGCGGCGGCAAAGGCGATCAGCGTCCAGAAGGCTGTAATCCACCCCGCAAGGCCAGCCCACAGCACCATCCCGCATAGCGCCATCGACACTACAAACCCGGTCAGGCCCAGTGCCATCATCGACTTGCGCCCGCGCTTGTCGGATCGCCGCGCCCAGATCGGTGCGCAGATCACCCACAGCAGCGCCGACCAGCTATAGGCCAGGCTGATCCAAACATCGTCGACCTTCAGCGCGGTGCCAATCGAAGGCATGACCGACTGCATCGCGGTGTTGCCCGCCGCCGTGACGAGCATAACCATGAACAGC
Organism: Pseudomonadota bacterium; assembly: GCA_038529875.1. Classification (GTDB taxonomy): domain Bacteria; phylum Pseudomonadota; class Alphaproteobacteria; order Sphingomonadales; family Sphingomonadaceae; genus Erythrobacter. The sequence goes on from JBCBDF010000029.1 coordinate 11,209, forward strand.
AACGCCATGCGCCCGGTCGGAATTGCGCCCGCTGCGCTGGCCGCATCTGCCTTGCCGACCGGTTCATTCTTGGATGGGATGTCTGCCATGAATGGGGGCACCGCTAGGGCAGGGGGAGCTTGCTTGCAATTGTATAGCGCCTCTGCAAGGCACCTTGGCGTAATGCGGTTGCGTTAATCCTGATCACAAAGATACGGGCACACGATGGAATCCAGAGATTTGGCAATTGGGCAGCGCGGCGGCTGGCGTGAGCGCTGGCGGCGATATGGCGCGCAATGCGCGGTGTTCTTTCGCGGTTTCCTGGAGCATCCCCGGATGGTCGGATCGATCATCCCGTCTTCGCGCTTTACGGTTCGCCGTATGCTGGAGCCGGTCGATTGGGGCAAATGCGAGGTGTTCGTCGAATATGGTCCGGGTATCGGCACGTTTTGCCGCCCGGTGCTTGAGCGCCTGCGCGGGGATGCTGCGCTGGTCGTGATCGACACCAACCCGCTTTATATCGAATACCTGACGCAGACGATCCGCGATCCGCGCTTTCATGCGGTGCTGGGCTCTGCTGAGCATGTCGAGCAGCATCTTGCAGACCTCAATATGCCGCAGGCCGATTACGTGCTGTCGGGCCTGCCATTCTCAACCCTACCCAGCGGCGTTGCGCCAGCTATCACCGAAGCGACCTATAAGGTGCTGAAGCCGGGCGGGGCGTTTCTCGCCTACCAGTTCACCGCCGCCGTGCGGCATGAATCCGCGAAATTCTTCGAACGGATCGACGCTGGGTTTGAATGGCTGAATATCCTGCCGTGCAAGCTGTATTGGGCCTGGAAAGAGCCCAAATCAGACGCCGCACCCAAGTAGGCAGCTATTCGAATGTCTCGCTGACCTCATCGGTGCTAGGCCCGGCAAGTTGGCCAAACATGGCCACGGTCAGACCACACACCAGCATCCCGATCGCCATCGCCAATATGCCGTTGAACAGTCCGAGGATCAGCGCAGAGCCGGTCGCACCGCTCGCAAGTGCCGCGATCACGCCAAACACGCCAGCGACCAAAATGGAGATCACGAAATAGGCGATGAAGAGGACGGCCCAGAATCCCAGCACGCCCCACTGATGCGGCGCCGTGATCCGCCAGGACCGCATCATGGCAGTGACCGGGTTTGCTGTTTGCTCCAGTACGATTGCAGGCATTGTCATAGACAGGCGCGCCATAAGAAAGATGATCGCCGCAAGGATCAGGATTGGGCCGATGAAGGCGATAACTGGCGAACCCACAGCCGCAGCCAACAAACCAACCGGTAACATCACCACAAAGGCGGCGATGAAATAGGCCACGATAAACAGCAACAGCGCCCCGATTACAGAGGGTACCGCCTTGAAGCCGGACTTGATCGCCTCGCCCACGGTCGGGCGCGAGCTGCCGACCAGTGCAATCATCGCGGCATATCCGGCAAATTGGAGCACCATCGACAGAATGCCCCAGAAGGCCAGTGGTCCTGCATTTTCGCTCATCTGTGCGAACATGACGTCAGGATCGGCATTGGGATCAATGAATGATGCGAAATCGGGGATTGCCATGTAGATCATCAATGACGGGATCAAAACGAAGACCGCCGCGATAATCGCCAGCAGTTGAAAATTCTCTGCCACCAGTGCGGTTCCGCGCGACCAGGTGGTGTTCATATTGAAATCCATCGCTCGTTCCCCTTTCGCGCCGCTCGCGCGCATTCAAAGCTGCCCCTTGATAAGCGCGTTAAATGTCCCCACGCAATTGTATATGGCCAGACAAGCCCAAACATCACCGGATTTAGCCGCCGATCTCCCGACTGACGTGGCAGCGATCGACTGGCTGCGCGAGCAGTCCCAGGTTCCCTATACGCAAGCGCTGGAGACTATGGAGGCGCGCAATACCGCGATAGCCGAGGGCGAGGCGCGCGAGGCAGTGTGGCTGCTCGAACATCCGCCGGTCTATACTGCAGGAACCAGCGCAGCCGACGATGAGCTGCTCGACCCGCGTTTCGACGTGGTGAAGGCTGGGCGCGGCGGGCGCTACACCTATCACGGGCCGGGCCAACGGATCTGCTATGTCATGCTCGACCTGAATAAACGCGGCAAAGATGTGCGCTGCTTCGTCCATGCGCTGGAAGCCTGGGTGATCGCGGCTTTGGCCGATTTTGGCGTCGAAAGCTGGCGCGCGGAAGGGCGCGTTGGGATCTGGACCAAGGATATTGACGGGCGCGAGGCAAAGATCGGCGCGATCGGCGTGCGGGTGCGCAAATGGGTGACGATGCACGGCTTTTCCGTCAATCTAGACCCCGACCTCTCGCATTTCACCGGCATCGTCCCGTGTGGAATTGACGAATTCGGCGTCACCAGTTTAGCGCGCTTGGGCCTCGACATTTCTCCAGCACAATGGGACGAGGCGCTGATTGCCCATGCGGGCGCATTCCTGGAAACCCTCGACAAGGCCGAAGCACGACGATGCGTATCACCCGAACACTAATCCGTCCTCTCGCTCTTGCGCCGGTTGCGCTGGCGATCTCCGCCTGTGGCGATGATCCCGAGCCTGTGGCCCGCGATACGCAGGAGGAGAACGCCGAGGCGACGGGCGAGGTGCTGGGCGGATCAATCAGCGACGAAATGATCCCGCTGGAGCAATTGCGCTCGCAATCGCCGCCAGCTCAGCGCGCTTCCGATGCACCGGCACCCCAATCCGAGGACTAGTCAGGCTGCGTTTGCTTTCGCCTGTTTCTCTTCCTCGAGCGTCGGATAGTCGATGTAGCCTTCTGGAATCGGGAAGTACCAGCTCTTCGGCACATTCGTGTTCGGATTGAAATCCGCACCCACCGCGATCCGCTTTTCAAGATCAGGGTTGGAGATATAGGGCCGGCCAAAGCTGACGGCATCGCAGCGTCCGCTCTTCACGTCGTGTTCGGCTTCTCGTGCGCTGTAATCGGAATTGAGGATCAGCGCGCCTTTGTAGTGCTCGCGGATAACGCCGTCTTGCTTGGGGACATCGGTC
>JBCBDF010000030.1:0-13813 GCA_038529875.1 Pseudomonadota bacterium
CGAAGAGGCTCAAGCTCTGGTGCCGACTGAATACTCCGCCTTCCTCTGGGCGGGCCTATTTGGCTGGCTGTTCTTCCAGGAGGTGGTGACGATACCGACAATTGCCGGAACGGTCTTGATCGTTGCCGGGTGCTGGATCGCAACCCGCAAGCGCAGCAATCAACCCCTTGCCGAGCGGGAAGTCAGCTAAAGACTTAGGTAAGTCCCATGCACAAAAATGGCCGAGTCATCGCCTCGGCGTTGACTCGGCCACCCCTGTTGCGCTGGCTGTTCGCTCTAAAGCGTCAAGCCGGCCGCGACCCGAAGCGGCTGGTGGGCCCCGCTCTTGCGAACGGAATGGACCGCCTCGGCAGTTAAAGCTCTCGCCTAAGCCCCCGAAAAGGCGAAAGCTGCCCCGAAACACATACAAACAACCATCACCGCGGCGGTCAGTCCAGCTCGCAAGCTGTTGATTGTACGCGCATTTGTGGATCGAATCTGGTCGATCTCGTCATGTACCCCTGTCATGCGGATCTTTTGACACAGGAGGGCCTGATTCTAGAAGTAAACAAATGCAAAATCTTTGGTCTCGAAGTGAGTCTTGACCTCAAGGCCAAGGTCTAGCAGGTGGTCCAGCAGATATTTCTCCGGAGCGGACATCGCCCGGACCACACCACAGACAAGGATGGAACGCCTCGATGACACAGGTCGGCAAGGACACGCTCGCAACCCGCTCAACCCTCAATGTGGGTGGCGCCGAATACGCCTATTACTCGCTCGCCAAGGCAGCAGAGCAATTGGGCGACATTTCAAAATTGCCGATTTCACTCAAAGTGCTGCTGGAGAACATGCTGCGCTTCGAGGACGAAGGTTTTACCGTTGGACAGGAACACGCCCAAGCGATTGTCGACTGGCAGCAGAACCCGGTCACGGGTAACGAAATCCAGTACCGCCCGGCGCGCGTGCTGCTGCAGGACTTCACCGGCGTTCCTTGCGTGGTCGATCTTGCCGCGATGCGCGATGCGATCAAGGAGCTGGGCGGCGAAACTGACAAGATCAACCCGCAGGTTCCCGTCAACCTCGTGATCGATCACTCGGTCATGGTCGATGAATTCGGCCATCCGAAGGCGATGGAAGCCAATATGGCGCTCGAATACGAGCGCAATGCGGAGCGCTACGACTTCCTCAAATGGGGCTCGAAAAGCTTTGAGAACTTCTCCGCCGTGCCTCCGGGCACCGGCATCTGCCACCAGGTGAACCTTGAGCACATCGCAAAGGGCGTGTGGGCGAGCGCGGACCCGAGCGGCGCTATGGTCGCCTATCCCGACACTTGCGTTGGCACGGACAGCCACACCACCATGATCAATGGCCTGGGTGTGCTTGGCTGGGGCGTTGGCGGGATCGAGGCGGAAGCGGCGATGCTCGGCCAGCCGATCTCGATGCTGATCCCGGAGGTCGTCGGCTTCAAACTGACCGGCGCGATGGCCGAAGGTATCACCGCAACCGACCTGGTGCTTACCTGCGTGCAGATGCTGCGCGAGGTTGGCGTTGTTGGGCGTTTCGTCGAGTTCTACGGTCCGGGCGTCGCCAACCTAACCCTCGCCGACCGCGCAACCATCGCCAACATGGCACCGGAATATGGCGCGACCTGCGGTTTCTTCGGGATTGATGACAAAACCCTCGATTACATGCGCCTTACCGGCCGCAGCGAGGAAACGATCGCACTGGTCGAAGCCTATTCGAAAGAGCAGGGCATGTGGTTCGATCCGGCGCATGAGCCGATCTTCTCGAACACGCTCGAACTCGACATGAGCGCCGTTGTCCCCAGCCTTGCCGGGCCTAAGCGTCCACAGGATAAGGTCATCCTTCCTGAGGTTGACGAGCTGTTCAATGGCGACCTGAAGACCACATACAAGAAGGATGCGCCGGTTCGCGTCGATGTCGCCGACACAGCGCATGACATCGGCGATGGCGATGTTGTGATCGCGGCCATCACCAGCTGCACCAACACTTCCAACCCGGACGTGCTGATCGCCGCCGGCCTTGTCGCCAAGAAGGCGAACGAGAAGGGTCTCAAGCCAAAGCCGTGGGTGAAGACCTCGCTCGCACCGGGATCGCAGGTGGTCACCGACTATCTAGTCAAATCGGGCCTGCAGGACGATCTCGATGCAATCGGCTTTGATCTGGTCGGCTATGGCTGCACCACCTGTATCGGCAATTCCGGCCCGCTCGCGCCGCCAATCAGCAAGGCCATCAACGGCAATGATATCGTCGCCGCATCGGTCCTGTCGGGCAATCGCAACTTCGAAGGCCGCGTCAGCCAAGATGTGCGCGCCAACTTCCTCGCATCGCCGCCACTGGTGGTTGCCTATGCGTTGAAGGGAACCGTCACCGAAGACATCACCGAGACGCCGCTGGGCCAGGACCGGGATGGCAATGACGTGATGCTGGCCGATCTTTGGCCGACCAATGCCGAGATCGCGGAACACCGCGCCGCCAATATCGACCGCTCCATGTTCGAAAACCGCTATGCCAATGTCTATGATGGCGATGAGCACTGGCAGGCGATCACGGTTGAGCCGTCAGACACCTATCAGTGGCGCGCAGGCAGCACCTATGTCGCCAACCCGCCGTACTTCGATGGGATGGAGATGACCCCGGCGCCTATCACCGACATTGAAAATGCGAAGCCGCTGGCCATTCTCGGAGATTCGGTCACCACCGACCACATCTCACCCGCTGGCGCGATTAAGGAAGACAGCCCGGCTGGTTCCTACTTGAACTCCAATCAAGTCGCGAAGAAGGACTTCAACTCCTACGGCTCGCGCCGCGGCAATCATGATGTGATGATGCGTGGCACCTTCGCCAATATCCGCATCAAGAACGAGATGGTTCCGGGCGTCGAAGGCGGCGAGACCACGTATAATGGCGAGCAAATGCCGATTTACGACGCGGCCATGAAGCATAAGGCCGATGGCACGCCGCTGATCGTTGTCGGTGGCAAGGAATATGGCACTGGCTCGTCGCGTGATTGGGCAGCCAAAGGCACGATCCTGCTGGGTGTGCGCGCGGTTATCGTTGAGAGCTTCGAGCGTATTCACCGTTCGAACCTCGTCGGCATGGGCGTGCTGCCGCTGCAGTTTAAAGGTGGCGACACGCGCAATTCTCTCGGCCTTGGTTCGGACGATACGTTCAGCATTCGCGACCTTGCCGATCTGACGCCGGGCCAAGATGTCGAGATCGACGTTACCCGCGCCGACGGCACGACGTTCAGCTTCACTGCGCTCTGCCGGATCGATACCGCGAACGAAATGGAGTATTACCGCAATGGCGGCATCCTCCATTATGTGCTGCGCAAACTGGCTGCTTAAGGAGACAGGCATATGAAGGCTCGCGATATAATTCTGATACCCAGCGTGAGCCTTTGCCTTGCCGCTTGCGCCTCTGAGGCCGCCACGACAACCGATGAAACGATGGTGGAAGCCGTTGCGGAAGCCTCAGTGATCGATCTCACGGTCGAGCAACTGATTGCGCTCCAGCAGGAGCAGGACGTTCGCCTTATCGATGTCCGCACCGCCGAAGAGGTGGCGGAAGGCGCTATCCCCGGCTCAGAGCACATCGCGCTCGATGATTTCGATCCGGCAGCTTTGGATCTGAGCGATGGCCGCGAAGTCGTGCTTTATTGCCGCTCAGGCAGACGTTCGGGAATCGCTGGCGAAAAGCTGGCCGAGTTCACTGACGAGCCAGCCAAGCATCTGGGCGGCGGGATCATTGCGTGGCGAGAGTCAGCGCACCCCGTAGAAATGCCCTGAGAACACTCTAATCGCGCGTTCAGCCGTGCGTCATACATGCCAACGCAGTCTCTCCTTCGTAATGGAGGAGCCCCGTGATGCGATTGGTTATGTTTGCCTTACTGGCCTTGGTTTTGGCCACAGGCGGTCAAGCTGAAAATTCTGCGCCCGCCACTCAGCTAGAACAACAGGCGCCGCAGATCGACTATGCTGGTTTCGCTGTTCTGACCGAGGAGGTCGCGCAGTTGCGCCAAGAGCGTTTGTTGCCAAAAGACGCATTTTTTGAGCGTGCCGCCGCCGAAGGCGCCTTGTTGCTCGACACACGTTCTGCCGCAGCCTTTGCCACCGGACATATCGAAGGCGCGGTCAACCTGCCCTTCTCTGACTTTACCGATGACAAGCTGGCCGAAGTGATCGGCGAGGATCGCGACCGAGCCATCTACATCTATTGCAACAATAATTTCAGCGACAACGCTTTCCCAATTGCGCTTAAGAAGGCACCGCTCGCGCTCAACATCCCGACTTTCATCAATCTGGTTGGCTACGGTTACGAAAATGTCTGGGAACTCGGCGAAGAAGTCTCCGTGTCGGATATCAACTGGAGCAGCGACGGCACCATCGCCCCACAACTCTCCAAGTGATCAGTCCTCGGCTCCAAACATTGATGACTGCGCGCCGCCTGTTGGTTTCGGTGGCGTCAGCTCCAAATGCTCCCACCCCGCATCGTTGAGCATGCGGCCCCGCTCAGTCCGCGCGAGCAGGCCAAGCTGTATCAGGTAGGGCTCAATCACGTCCTCCACCGTATCGCGCGGTTCGCCCAGCCCGGCTGACAGCGTTCCGACGCCAACCGGCCCACCTTTGTAAGTGGTTGCAATCATGCTGAGATATTTGCGATCCATCGCATCCAGCCCCAGCCGGTCGATCTCCAGCCGGATCAACGCATTGTCCGCGCCCGCCCGCGTGACCGTCCCCTCGCCCGCGACATGCGCAAAGTCGCGCACGCGTCTTAGTAGCCTGCCGGCGACCCTGGGCGTCCCGCGCGAACGGCGGGCAATCTCGCGCGCACCATCGGCCTGGATGTCGAGACCGAGCAGCCGCGCACCGCGCGTCACCACTTTGTCCAGCTCGTCATGGGTGTAGAAATTGAGTCGCACCGGGATGCCGAAGCGGTCGCGCAACGGCGTTGTCAGCAAACCCTGCCGGGTGGTCGCACCGACCAGCGTGAACGGCGGCAAGTCGATCCGCACACTGCGCGCCGATGGACCCTCGCCGATGATAATGTCGAGCGCGCGGTCCTCCATCGCCGGATAGAGCACTTCCTCGACCACCGGGCTGAGCCGGTGGATCTCATCAATGAACAGCACATCATGCGGCTCCAGGTTGGTGAGCAGCGCGGCAAGGTCACCCGCCTTGGCGATGACCGGGCCGGAGGTGGCTCGAAAGCCGACGCCTAGCTCATTGGCGACGATCTGCGCCAGCGTAGTCTTGCCAAGGCCTGGCGGACCGAAGAACAGCGTGTGGTCCATCGCCTCGCCGCGCGATTTCGCGCTTTCGATGAACACGCGGAGGTTATTGCGCGCACCCTCTTGCCCGATAAACTCCTTGAGCGTTTTGGGCCGCAGCGCCGCGTCAGGATCGTCGGGTTGACGATCTGGGGTGTGGAGAGGAACTGGGTCAGTCATGAATGTACCCCTTCGTCACCCCGGACTTCCAAGCTGTCACCCCGGACTTGATCCGGGGTCCATCGCCCGGCACCAATGCCGCAATGAAACGCGACATCCAACCCTGCACCTGCATCTTTGCGAGCGACCTCGGCTTTGAGCCTCTTCCACAGCGCAGCGCCGGTGATGGATCCTGAAATAAATTCAGGATGACGCGGAAGGTGGCGGTCTGGGGTGTGAATGGGGGTTTCAGGGGAGGTCATATGTAGCTCGTCGTCGCCTGAAGAAAAGATAACCGAGGCCCACAGCAACCACGAAACATGCGAGTGCAGCTGGTACTTTTGAGCGCCATTCGGTCCAGAAAGAGTAGCCGCGTCTAAGATCAGTTGGGCGTTCACCCCATACATCACTTTCCTCGCATACCAATGCACCAAGATTGTTGTTCGCACAGTCGATGAAGACATACTCGCCGGGCGCGACACATTTGCGCCAACCAGCGACACCGCTATTCTCCTGCATTAGACAGTCCGCTCTCGCGAAATCGAAAAAGCTAAATTGCATCCGTTCGCTATATGCTGCAAATTCTGGACGGCTCTCACCGAGAAGGAAGCCTGAGTCATAGTCACGATAGAACAATGCCCCAAACTCTGCTCTGCCTTGATCGTCTCTGATCGCCTCTCCGTCACGGTACTTTAGCGGGAGAACCGTGATATAGCTTTCTACGCTTGGGGTGACGTTGAAGTAGCTGTTGCAGCCATCAACATTCGTAACGTTCAAGCGGATAGAGTTCTGATCAAAGTCTCCGTCAATAATCTCCCTAACATCAAGGCTTATTCTGCCATTTTCCGGGCGAGCTGTCTTAGGTGTGGCCACTTTTAACTGAACAGCACCATTGGGAGCTTCCCGTGCAGGAATCGGACTTGTAACGGTGTGAGGAACAAAATCGTCGGTTGGAGGCGAGCAAGCAAGCAAAGCCGTCGGAACGCAAGCAAACCCAATCGTGACGAGCCTTCCCAACAGGAAACGCATCACCCAGCCGCCATTTTCAGCGCGATGCGGATCAGGTCGCCCTCGCCCGCGTCTTCGCCCAGCTCGCCCTGCGCGCGGGCAACGGCCTGAGCCGCGACAGCAGGTTTGAACCCGAGGTTCTCAAGCGCGCTCACGGCGTCAGCACTCGCGCCGCCTTTTGGCACAGCGACGCCTGCCACTCCGGCCATGCCACCGCCCGGAAGCGCGCCGGCTTTATCCTTCAGCTCGTTGACGATCCTTGCCGCAAGCTTCGGCCCTACGCCCTGCGCCCGAGCCACCGTCGCCGCATCGCCGCCCGCGCAGGCATCGCGCACTTCGCCGGTCGACAAGGCAGACAGGATAGCCAGAGCCACCTTGCTGCCCACGCCCTGAACGGTTGTCAGCAAGCGGAACCAGTCCCGCTCAGAGCTTTCGGCAAAGCCCAGCAGACGTATGTCGTTTTCGGAAACCTGCAAATCGGTGTGGACGGTGCATGCTTCCCCAACCTCGCCCATCGCGGCCAGCGTCTTAGTCGAGCAATGGACCAGATAGCCGACACCTTGCACATCGACGATGGCCCAATCCTCGCCCGTCTCGTCCAGTCGGCCTGATAGCTTCGCAATCATCTTTGAAGTTCCTTGGGCATGCTTTGTTCTTGCGCGATCTAAGCCCGTTTGACCAGTACCTGCTGCGCCTTGTCCGCAATAGGGATGGTTCGGCCCGCTAGGGCCGCAAGGGCGCCAAGAAGGTTTGGGTGCCCGCCCGCAGCGACGCGATCTTCGCCCTCAAGTAGCGAAGCGATAGGGCGACAAAAAATCGCATGCGCTAGGATATCGCACCTCGGATGGGGTGCGGAACCAAAAACTCCTCCCATTTTCCTACGTTGTCGCTGCGAGCTATGAGCCGGGTCATGAATTGGCCCGCCCCGATCCGCCTGAGCTCTCCACTAATCGGATTTTCCGATCAACCGCGGATCTGTGATCGATTGGTTTTGAACCTCAGGACAGTATTCCATGCGTTCCAAGCGTGGCATATGCGCGATGAACCGAGTGCGGCCTGCGATGCAGGATACTGGGCGGGATACTGGGTGGACAAACCGCGCGGGATTGGCGAATTGAGGCGGCTATGAGCTGGAACACATTCGGACGCGCACTGCGCTTCACAACATGGGGCGAGAGCCACGGCCCCGCCTTGGGTGCGGTGCTCGACGGATGCCCGCCGGGCCTGACCCTGAACGAGAAGGACATCCAGCCGTTCTTGGATGCACGCAAGCCGGGGCAGAACAAGTTCACGACCCAGCGCAAAGAGGCCGATCTGGTCCGCATCCTTTCCGGCACCTTCGAAGGCAAGACGACCGGCACGCCGATCAGCATGATGATCGAGAACACCGATCAGCGATCTAAAGACTATTCGGAAATCGCCAAAAGCTATCGCCCGGGGCACGCGGACTACACCTATGATGCGAAATACGGCATTCGCGACTATCGCGGCGGCGGGCGCAGCAGCGCGCGCGAAACGGCAGCGCGGGTGGCGGCAGGCGCGGTGGCGCGGCTGATCATCCCCGAGGTCAAGATCACGGCGTATGTCTGCGAGCTGGGCGGCGATGCGATCGACCGCGATGCGATCGATTATGAGCAGATCGACAAGAACCCGTTCTTCTGCCCGGATAGCTGGGCCGCAAAGCGCTGGGAAGAGAGAGTCGATGCTGCGCGCAAAGATGGATCATCGCTCGGCGCGGTGGTCGAATGCGTTGCCGAGGGTGTGCCCGCCGGATGGGGCGCGCCGGTCTATGCCAAGCTCGACAGCGATCTGGCCGCAGCGATGATGACGATCAACGCGACCAAAGGCGTGGAGATTGGCGACGGGTTTGAGGCGGCACGACTGACCGGAGAGCAGAACGCCGATGCGATGAGCCCCGGTGCGGATAGCCAAGGGAACATGACGCCGGTCTATGCCAGCAACCATGCGGGCGGCACGGCGGGCGGTATCTCTACCGGGCAGCCGGTTGTATGCCGCACGGCGTTCAAGCCGACCAGCTCAATCCTGACTCCGGTGGATTCGATCACCTCCGCTGGCGAAGCGACGCAGGTGCGCACCAAGGGCCGGCACGACCCGTGCGTGGGCATTCGTGGAACGCCGGTGGTCGCGGCGATGATGGCGCTGGTCCTAGCCGATCACAAGCTGCTGCATCAGGCGCAATGTGGCGGGGGTGCATCAGCATGAAGCAGCTAATCTATCACTCGCAGCCATTTGGCTTCGACAAGGCGATGCTTGCCGGAATTTTGTCGCAGGCGCGGCGCAACAACCGGCGCGATGACATCACCGGCGCCCTCATCTGCCGCGGGGACATGTACATCCAGCTGATCGAGGGCCCCGAGACCGCCATCGACACACTGTTTGAGAAAATCCGGGTCGATGATCGCCACTGCGATGTGCGATTGGCACTGTCCGATCAGGTCGGTGAACGGATGTTCCCCAATTGGGCCATGCTGGACGATGAAATGCCATCCATGACCTGGTCGAAACAGGAAATCGCCGATGGGGCGATTGAGAAGGCGACACCTGAAATGCTGCGCGATGTCTTCGAACGCGTGGCAGCCAAGGCTGCGCGGGGGTGACGCCGTTACCTAGGCGCTCACAGCAACCGAGAAGCTGTTGATGAATTGCGTGCAATACGACCCGATCCAGGTTGCACGCACTGCAATATTGCTGTTTCAAGCTGCTGGGAACCAATTCGATTAGTTCCCGTTACTTCGATTGAAAATTCCGATCTTTGCAATCGCACAAATCGTCTTTTGTGCGGCGCAGCAAACCCTATGTGAACTGCGCAAGTTTCAACCTATCCACCCAAACCTATCAAAGGGGAAATACCAATGGGCATTATCGGCTCGACCATCAAACCGTTCACCGCCACCGCGTTCAAGGCCGGCGAAGATTTCTACGACGTCACCGACGAAGACGTGAAGGGCAAATGGGCCGTCTTCTTCTTCTACCCGGCTGACTTCACCTTCGTCTGCCCGACCGAGCTCGAAGACATGGGCGAAAAGTACGAAATGCTGCAAAGCATGGACGTAGAAGTCTACGGCGTCAGCACTGACACGCATTTCAGCCACAAGGCATGGCACGACACCTCTGACAAGATCGGCAAGTTGAACTTCCCGTTCCTTGGCGACCAGAACCACGTGCTGGCCCGTAATTTCGACGTTCTGCGCGAAGGCGTTGGTCTGGCCGATCGTGCGACTTTCGTTGTCGATCCCGATGGCGTAATTCAGATCGTTGAACAGACCTGCGAAGGCGTGGGCCGCAATGCCAACGAGCTGACCCGCAAGATCAAGGCCGCACAATATGTGCGCGCCAACCCAGGTCAGGTCTGCCCGGCAGCGTGGGAAGAAGGCAGCGACACGCTGGCCCCATCGCTCGACCTCGTCGGCAAGATCTAAGCAGCGGCGAAAGCCACTCACACCAAGATCGGCGGCGCGGCTTTCACTGATGGAGGCCGCGCCGTACCCTACTCAAGACCAGACGGATTTCCCTATGCTCGATGCAAACATGCGGACCCAGCTCAAGCAATATCTCGCCAATCTGCGCGAGCCGATTGAGCTTGTCGCGTCGTTGGACGAGAGTGACAAATCCGCTCAGACCCGTGAGCTGCTCAGCGAGATTGCCGAGCTGCACGATCTGGTCAGCGCGCAGTTTGACGGCACCGACGCACGCAAGCCCAGCTTTATCATCCGCCGCGCGAGCGACGCGGATAAGTGGGTTCGCTTTGCAGGCCTGCCGATGGGTCACGAGTTTACTTCGCTGGTCCTCGCGCTGCTTTGGGCCGGTGGACACCCGCCGAAAGTTGATGCCGATCTGATCGAGCAGGTCCGCGCGCTTGAGGGCGACTACAATTTTGAGATGTTCTTCTCATTGAGCTGCCACAACTGCCCTGACGTGGTGCAGGCACTCACGCTTATGGCGCTTGAAAACACGCATATCACCGCGACATTGATCGAAGGCGGGACGTTCCAGGATGAGGTCGATGAGCGCGGGGTGATGGCTGTGCCCGCGACTTTCCTGAACGGGGAAAGCTTCTACAACGGCAAGATGGAGCTCGCTGAAATCCTCTCCAAGCTGGATAGCGGCGCGGATGATAAAGCGGCTGACAAGCTGAACGCCAAGGACCCGTTCGACGTGCTGATCATTGGCGGCGGTCCTGCTGGTGCAGCCTCTGCCGTCTACACCGCGCGCAAGGGTTTCCGCACCGGCATCGCAGCGGAACGGTTTGGCGGTCAATTGCAGGACACACTCGGCATCGAGAATCTGCCCGGCACCAGCTACACCGAAGGGCCAAAGCTCTCGGATAATCTGAAAAAGCAAACGCTTAAGAATGAGATCGATCTAATGGATCTTGCCCGTGCGACCCAGCTGAAGCCCGCTACACAAGCAGGCGGCATGCATGCAGTGACGATGGCCAATGGCGCGGTTTTGAAAGCCCGCTCTTTGATCCTGTCGACCGGCGCGCGTTGGCGCAATCTGGGCGTTCCGGGTGAGGCCGAATATCGCAACAAGGGCGTGGCCTATTGCCCGCATTGCGATGGCCCGCTGTTCAAGGGCAAGGACATCGCGGTCATCGGCGGCGGAAATTCGGGCGTGGAGGCAGCCATCGACCTCGCCAAGATCGTTGGCAACGTAACGCTGATCGAATTCGACACGAAGCTGCGCGCAGATGAGGTGCTGCAACGCAAGCTGCGCAGCATGTCTAACGTGGAAATCATCACAAATGGTCAAACCACAGAAGTCCTTGGCGATGGCTCCAAGGTCAATGGCCTGGTGCTGAAGGATCGCGAAAGCGGTGACGAGCGTACCATCCAACTCGAAGGCGTGTTCGTGCAGATCGGCCTGGTGCCGAACACCGAATGGCTCGCGAACACCGGACTAGAACTGTCGAAATATGGCGAAATCGTCGTCGACCAGCACGGCGCCACCAACCTCCCCGGCATCTATGCGGCAGGCGATGCGACGACCGTGCCGGACAAGCAGATCGTGGTGGCGATGGGCGAAGGGGCAAAGGCTGGTCTCGGCGCGTTCGACTACCTTATCCGGAATGAGCCGGTGGAAGAGATTGCCAGCGCAGCATAAACGCTCCGGCGGCGGCGCTGCACAGACTATCCAACTAATCTATTAAGCCAATTAATCAGCGCGCTTTAATCGATTAGACAGATCACCATCAAAGCGTCATTCTCTTTGGGTAATCAGGCGGTGGGCCTGAGTCGGAAGCCTTTGGAGATGGAGATTAACGATGGACGCGAAGACTGGTGAAATGAACGGCTGCCCATTCAATGGCGATGGTGGTATGCGCTCGCTACTCGGTCGTACGAACCGCGATTGGTGGCCTGAGGCGACTCAACTCGATATCCTCACGCAGGAAGGTCGCAGCGCCAATCCGGCTGGCGAAGACTTCGACTACGCCGAAGCATTCAACGCAATCGATTATAAAGCGCTGAAGCAGGATCTGACGGCGCTGATGACTGACAATCAGGATTGGTGGCCAGCCGATTATGGCCATTACGGTCCGTTCTTCATTCGCATGGCATGGCACGCAGCGGGCACCTATCGCACGGGCGATGGCCGCGGCGGTGCAGGCAGCGGGCAACAACGCTTTGCCCCGCTCAACAGCTGGCCGGATAACGGCAACCTCGACAAGGCGCGTCGCCTGCTGTGGCCGATCAAGCAGAAATACGGCAAGCACATCAGCTGGGCCGACCTCTTCATCCTCACCGGCAATGTCGCGATTGAGTCGATGGGTGGCCCGGTGTTTGGCTTTGGCGGCGGCCGCGCGGACGTGTTTGAGCCCGAATCGGTTTATTGGGGCACCGAAGAGCAGTGGGTGAACGAAGGCGTCGCCACGCGCATCCAGCCCGACAAGGATATGGCGCTCGAAAACCCGCTGGCGGCAATCCAGATGGGCCTGATCTACGTCAATCCGGAAGGGCCGGGCGGAAATCCAGACCCGCTACAGTCTGGTCGTGACATGCGCGAAACCTTCGCCCGGATGGCCATGAATGACGAAGAAACCGTCGCGCTTACCGCGGGCGGCCACGCATTCGGCAAGGCGCACGGAGCGCATCCAGCTGACACGTTCGGTGGCGCGCCGGAGAGCGAAGTTCTGGAGCTGCAAGGCTTTGGCTGGCTTAACGATGAGGAAGAGATCGCCCAGGGCAATATCACGACCTCCGGTATCGAAGGATCCTGGTCGAACAACCCGACCAGCTGGTCGCACGACTATTTCCGCATCCTTTTCAAATATGAATTTGAACTGGTTGAGAGCCCGGCGGGCGCCAAGCAGTGGACGCCGATCAACCCCGATTCGGAAGACATGGCTCCCGATGCTCGCGATCCTTCCAAGAAGGTTCCGACCATGATGACCACCGCCGATATGGCGCTGAAGATGGATCCGGAATATCGCAAGATTTCGGAGCGCTTCCTCGCTAACCCAGAGCAACTCGACGATGCATTCGCGCGCGCATGGTTCAAACTGTGCCACCGCGATATGGGTCCGAAGGTCCGCTATATGGGTCCGGAAGTTCCCGAAGAGGACCTGATCTGGATGGATCCCGTTCCAGCGGGCACGATGCCATCCGATAGTGCGGTTTCGCAATTCAAGTCCGCGATCCTCGGTTCAGGCCTGACCGTCAGCGAGCTGGTGAAGGCGGCGTGGGCCTCGGCCTCGACCTATCGCAATTCGGACCATCGCGGCGGCGCCAACGGCGCACGTGTTCGCTTGGCTCCGATGAAAGACTGGAAGGCCAACGATCCTGACGAGCTTGGCAAAGTACTCGCCAAGATCGATGAGCTGCGCGGCGACCTGTCTATGGCCGATGCCATCGTGGCGGCTGGCTCAGCTGCGGTTGAGAAGGCAGCAGCGGATGCGGGCCACAG
The DNA here is from genome assembly GCA_038529875.1 of Pseudomonadota bacterium. GTDB lineage: Bacteria > Pseudomonadota > Alphaproteobacteria > Sphingomonadales > Sphingomonadaceae > Erythrobacter. The sequence goes on from JBCBDF010000030.1 coordinate 13,364, forward strand.
CGTGAACGTTCCGTTTGCCGGCGGACGCGGCGACGCGACCGACGAGCACACCGATGCCGAGAGCTTTGAACCGATGGAGCCGTTTGCCGATGGCTTCCGCAATTACCTCAAGACCAAAGCCAATGTACGGACCGAGGAAATGCTGATCGACAAGGCGCACCTGCTGGGCCTTTCAATCCCCGAACTCACTGTGCTGGTCGGCGGGATGCGCGCGCTCGGTGCGGTTGCTGGTAATACCGGCCACGGTGTCTTCACTGATCGTCCGGGCCAGCTCACCACTGACTTCTTCGTCAACCTGCTCGACATGGGCACCAAGTGGACCCCTGTCGATGGCAGCGGCGATGAGGAATATGTCGGCCACGACCGCAAGACCGGCGAAGAGAAGTATCGGGCAAACCGCGCCGACTTGATCTTTGGGTACAACTCGCAACTTCGCGCACCTGTGCGCGA
>JBCBDF010000031.1:0-2394 GCA_038529875.1 Pseudomonadota bacterium
CCAAACGCTTGCCCGCTTGATCTGCAATATAGGATTGCGTTGGCTGATTGTGAGAAGAGCGCGAGATAAGCAGCGTCTTGCCCGCCTTATCCATCGAGGCGGAGTGCGTAAAAGCGGTGTCGGTCAGCAGTTGAGGTTCGCTCGTCCCGCTGAGTTTGGCGCGATAAATCTGCTGGGTCAGCACACCATTTGTGGCCTGGTAGAAGAAATCTCCGGTCGCTTCATTCACGCCGACCAATTCGGTGGTCGGCGACGTGCCCGACGTCAGCTGGGAAACCGTGCTCTCGACCAAAGTCAAATCGTCATTGTCGATGACAGTTTCGTAGCCAGTCACACGATAGAAGTGCCCATAACCGTCACGCTCCGACCACCACAGCAGGTTTCCGTCTTTCAGGAAGCGGTAATTATCGCTGAGGTTTATCCAATAATCCTCACGAGCCGACTTTTCGGTGAACCAGACTTCGCTCTCGCCCGTTGCTGGATCGACTTTAAGCATGTCGAGAACGGTCTGTTCGCGGTTCTGACGCTGGACATAGAGGAAGTCGTCCGGTCCCCAATCGACCCGCGCAATATAGAAATCGGTCGGATCTTCGGCGTTGTAATGATCGGGATTCTGATTGCTGGTAAGATCGACCTTCACCTGGTTGCCGCCATCGGGGTCCATCACGAACAACTCTACTACGGCGTTGTCCGAGCCCGCTACGGGATAGCGCTGGTCGAAAACCTTGGTCCCGGTCGCGCCGATGGCCGCGCGGGTGACTATGCCGACACGGGCTTCATCGGTGCGCTGCACGGCGATGCGCAGGTCGTTCGGTTCCCACCAATAGCCATCCAACCGGCTCATCTCTTCCTGAGCCACGAATTCCGCCTCGCCCCAGCGAATTGTGTTGCCCTCTTTCGGAGTGATCGGAGCGGCTTCGCCACCGACTTCCCCAACCCACAGCTGGCGGTCGCGCACGAAAGAGACGTACTTGCCCTTGGCGCTCAGCTTCGGGTTCAGCTCGCTTTCCTCGGTATCGGTCAGGCGCGTTACCTCGCCATCCAATTTTGCGAGGTAGAGATCGCCATCCAGCGGGACGAGCACGCCGCTGCCATCGCTGGACCATTGATAGCTGATGATACCTTTGAGGTTGCCGACGCGAGCGCGCTCACGCTGCATCTTCTCATCTTCGGACAGCTCGCGACCCGTGCCGAGCTTCTCGCTGTCGACCAGCATGGTCCACTCGGACGTTTCTCGGTCAAAACCCCATAGATCATAGCGCTCAAGGTCGTCTTCGCGATTGCGCAGCACGGTGAGATAACGTCCATCGGGCGAGAGCTTTGCCTGCCGCGGTGTCGGGCCGTTAAGCGAGGGCGATGCGAACACCCGCTCGAATGTCAGGTCCGGTCCCTCGCTCATCGCGTGATCATCTGCGAAGGCAGGTGGACTGAGAGCGAGTGAAACAATTGCGGCGAGTAAGATGCGCATATCAATGGACTACCTCTCGATTGGTTGAAGTCATGTCTAGCGCACAAGCCAAAGGCTGCAAGCTTCAGAGCGATATCGCCGACACCCGTCGCTCCCGTGAAAGCGGGAATCTAGGGTAACGAAGCGCCATGCCATCCTGGGTTCTCGCATTCGCGGGAATGACGATAGAAGAAACCACAACGAAAAAGGGCGGCCCGCAATGGACCGCCCTTCCTCTATTCGCTTGGGTGCGAGACTTACGCCTTAGGCGCATTGTCCCGGCGTTCCGCGATACGCGCACGCTTACCGGTGCGGCCACGCAGATAGTAGAGCTTCGCACGGCGCACGACGCCGCGACGCACCACAGTGATGCTGTCGACGATCGGTGCGTAGATCGGGAAAACACGCTCCACGCCTTCGCCAAAACTCATCTTGCGAACGGTGAAGTTGCTGCCCATGCCGCGGTTCGACCGGGCGATGCATACACCTTCAAAGTTCTGGATACGCTCGCGATTGCCCTCGGTGACTTTCACGCCGACGCGCACAGTGTCGCCCGCCTGAAACTCAGGAATCTCTTTGGTTACCTTGCCGATTTCTTCGGCTTCGATTTGCTGGATCAGGTTCACTGGTCCGGTTCCTTGTTCTTTCGCCGCGCGCCAGAGGCAGACTGGACCGGAGCGCCAGAATAGCGTTCCCATAGATCCGGCCTGCGTAACCGAGTGTGATCTTCCGACATCTGCTTTCGCCATGCCGCGATCTTCGCATGATCCCCCGATCGCAGCACTTCAGGGATCGTGCGCCCTTCCCATGTTTGAGGTCGGGTGTAGTGCGGATATTCGAGAAGCCCTTCTTCGAAGCTTTCCTCGGTTCCACTTGACGGCGCGCCCATTACTCCGGGAAGCAGCCGAATGCAAGCATCAAGTATGGCCAGCGCAGCCATTTCTCCA
>JBCBDF010000031.1:2404-13794 GCA_038529875.1 Pseudomonadota bacterium
CCACCCGATAAAACGATATCGGCCAGGCTGACTTGCTCAATCTGAGGGCGAGCCTCGAACAGACGCTCGTCAAAGCCTTCAAACCGCCCGCATAGCAGGGTGACGCCGGGACCGGACGCAATCTCGCGAATGCGCTCCTGAGTGATAGGCTTCCCGCGCGGTGTCATCGCTAGGATTGGTATTTCTGATACACCGTTCGTGTCGAGCGAAGTCGAGACACCTTCGCCCGTCGCATCAGCATCTCGACTGCGCGCTTCGCGCTCCGCTCGATACGAACGGAGGTAAGCTTGGTTACGCTCAATCGCATAATCCACCGCCTTCGCCAGAACATCACATTTCAATACCATGCCCGCGCCGCCGCCCGCTGGAGGGCTGTCGACATTGTTGTGCTTATCCAACGCGAAATCGCGGATTTGGACGGTGTCACAGGTCCACTTGCCTTCGGCCATCGCTTTACCCGCAAGGCTCGCGCCGAGCGGTCCAGGAAACATCTCAGGATAGAGCGTGAGGATGGTGGCAGCGAAGGTCATTCAAAAGTACGTGCCGCATCTGATTTGCGCCGAGAAGGTAAAAACCGGGCAGCCGATAAGGAGGCAAATAGCCCAAAGGCAAACCAGCCAGATAAACTAATCAGCCCCCTTGGATCGACAAAGTGCGATACCACAGCGCGTCCTCCCCCATTAATTGCGGCAAGGATAGCGAAAACCGCAACTATCAATGCTATTGGGGAAAGCGCCGCGAGGCAGACGCAGATATGTATCCGAGCGCCCCTGAAAAAGCGCATCAACAGCGTAAAAATCAAGAAAGAGGTGATCGCGGCAATAAGGCCTTGATACCAAAACCAAGGATCATTGAGGATCGTGGCAAGGTAATGATTCAAGGTATAATCGTGCGAAGCTACCGAATACACTTCACGCCATCCTTAGCCCTCACATCCACGCTGAGTTCAAACACGTCAGGCCTCGAATAATGCCCATCTGTATCGAGGCTCGCTAGCCCTTGTCCGATCTCGGCAAGGTCCAGTTCGGCGTACAGGATTTCCTCACGCGCCTCTTGTCCTTGGCCCGCTTGCGCAATCACCCGCGCATCAGGGGCAATGATCATTGAGCCGCCGCGATTAAGCTGCTCGCCTTCAATCGCTTCGAACAGTTCTTTTGCTTCGGGTGAACCACCCACACGCTCCAGCCCATCAAGCAAATCATCGCGGTGCTGCACCAGCCCGGCGGCGAGCACAAAACAGCGCCCCTCCATCGCATAATGGCGGCTCGCGATGCCATATTCCTCGCGCACGGTTGGCCATGCGGAGACATGCAAGGTCTCACCCAGATTGTGCATCGCTGCGCGCGCCAGCGGCATCCAATGCTCCCAGCAGATAAGGTTGCCCGCCCGGCCCCATTCTGCCTGATGCACGCCAAGGGTCGAACCATCGCCGCGCATCCAGATCAGCCGCTCGCCATGCGTCGGGACAAGTTTGCGGTGGTCCAGCGGAGCCTCGCCGGGACGGAACAGCAGCTGGTTGTTGTACAGACTCTGGCGCACCCGCTCATGCGCCCCGATCGAGATACACGCGCCGCTCTCATCGCACAGCTCCTGCAAGGGCAGCAGCCGCTCATCATTCGGCACAATCGCTTGCTCGAGCATGATCGCGTGGAGCGCCTTGGAACCGGGATGATCCCACAGAGCCGCGCCGGGTGCCTCATCGAGCCACAGCGGATAGCCGCCGAGGAACGTCTCACCAAACGCGACGAATTTCGCCCCGCCTTCAATGGCTTCGCGCGCTAGGCGCGTCGCCTTCTCGATACCGCCTGTAAAATCGAGCGGTATCGGCGCAGCTTGGCAAATGGCGACGGGGAGTATGGTCATTCGAAGTCTTGCGCTGGATCGAGGGAACCGCGTGCCGCCTCGCGCCGCTTACAAAACCAGTAGGTGAGCGGAAAACCGACAATGCCAGCCAATATGAAGCCCATGACCATGAGAACCGCAACGACAAGCGCAGTTTCTTTTGACAGCCCTTCCGCAACCAAGATCACGATGACGGGAAGCAGTAAAGGAACGAAAGCACCACCCAGCGCCGCGTAGAGCGCACGTCGCTGCCATCTCATCTCGGGGGCCTGAGTGTCAAAAATCAGCGCCAAACCCAAGGAAAATCCAGCAACGAGAAGAATGCCAAAAAGAAATGAACCTGACATCATGCCTCAACCCTCAGCGAAATCAGGCGAAATCACAAGCCTTTCCGCATCCCACCTGATCACAGCCGCTTCTGTCATCGGCACCATAAAGGTCTTCATGCCCTTTTCCGGCGGTGGGATTTTCTCGATTTCGACGATGTCGGTGGCGCCGTAATTGGCGACGTCGATCACGCGCCCAATCGCATCGCCCGCATCGGTCACCACTTCAAGGCCGATCAGGTCGGCGTGGTAATATTCGCCATCCTCAAGCGCAGGCAGACCGTCGCGCGTTACAGTCAGCACGGTGCTGCGGAGCTTTTCCGCCTCATTGCGGCCAGTAATTTCGGCAAAGCGGGCAATCGCGCCGCCTTTGTTATCGCTGCGGATTTTCTTGAGGGTCAAAGGGCGCCCCTCATCTCCGGCATTGAAGCTCTTGTGTTGGGAGAGCGCTTCCACGCCCTCCCCCAACAGCTTCAAACGAACTTCGCCCGCCACGCCATGCGCGCCGGTAATAGCGGCCAGCTCGATTGTTTTGGATGCGCTCATGCCTTCATTCGCTCATGCTGAGCTTGTCGAAGTGTGAGCGCCGAGCCCCATCCGTCCGCCCTTCGATAGGCTCAAGACGAACGGATTGGAGCATCATCAGATCAGCCCTCAGACTTCTCTTCAGCAGGTTCCTCAGCGGGAGCTTCCTCAGCGGGAGCTTCTTCAGCTGGTGCCTCTTCTGCTTCAGGCTCTTCAGCAGCAGTTTCTTCAGCAAGCGCAGCTTCTTCGGTCGCGGCTTCCTCAGCAGGAGCTTCCTCAGCAGCTGGTTCTTCCGCTGGAGCCTCTGCAGCGGCCTTGGCCTCTTCAGCAGCAGCGTTCTTGGCTTCTTCTTCAGCTTCCTTGGCGGCTGCGGCCTTCTCGGCCTTCTCTTCAGCGCGTTCGGTAGCTTTCTCGCCTGGCTTCGCCTTGTTAGGGTTGTTGCGCGCAGGGCGCTCCATAATGCCAGCAGCGTCGAGGAAACGCAGGACACGGTCGGAGGGCTGGGCGCCAACGCCGAGCCAATAGCGAATGCGATCTTCGTTCAGCTGAACGCGCTTTTCGTCGTCCTTGGCGAGCAGCGGGTTATAAACGCCGATCTGCTCGAGATACTTGCCGTCGCGCGCACGGCGGCTGTCAGCCGCAACGATGCGATAGTAAGGACGCTTCTTTGCGCCACCGCGCGAAAGCCTGAGTGCAATTGCCATGAGTAATACCTTTCGAGTGTAACTGTTTGAATTTATTTCTTATCGAGTAATTTCTTGAGGTCGGGTGGGAGTGTGTTCGGATCCACTCCTGGTCCGCCTTGGGGGCCGCCCGATCCGCCCGGACCGCCAAGCCCGGGAAGACCGCCGGGGCCACCGCCACCAATACCGGGAAGGCCCCCGATTCCTCCGGGACCGCCTCCACCGAACATGGAAGCAAGGCCTTTCAACCCGCCCATCTTCTTGATCTGTTTCATCGCGCGGGACATTTCCTGGTGCATCTTGAGCACCTTGTTGACCTGCGGAACTTCAGTGCCGCTGCCCGCCGCAACGCGCCTTTTGCGCTTGGCATTCATAAGCGCAGGGTTGGCACGCTCCTTGGCCGTCATCGAGCCGATAATCGCGTCCATATGGACAAGCACCTTGTCGTCCATGTCAGCCGCAGCCATCGCTGCCTTGGCTTTCTTCATGCCCGGCATCATGCCTGCAAGCACGCCCATACCGCCCATATTCTGCATTTGCTGCAATTGGGTGCGCAGATCGTTGAGGTCGAATTGCCCCTTCGCCATGCGCCGGGCCATTTCCTCGGCGTCTTCTTCCTTGATCGTCGCCGCGGCCTTCTCAACCAGGCTAACGACATCGCCCATGCCCAGAATGCGATCGGCGACGCTGCCTGCGCGGAACGGCTCGATCGCGTCGAGCTTTTCGCCCGTACCCGCAAACTTGATCGGCTTGCCGGTAACGGCCCGCATGGAAAGCGCCGCACCGCCGCGCGCATCGCCATCCATCCGGGTGAGGACCACGCCGGTGAGCGGAACTTCGCCGCTGAAGCTTTGCGCGACGTTTACCGCGTCTTGGCCGGTCAGGCTGTCGACCACCAACAGCACTTCGGTCGGGTCGGACACGCCGGAGACAGCCTTCATTTCAGCCATCAGCGCTTCGTCAACATGCAGGCGGCCCGCAGTATCGAGCAGAAGCACGTCGAAGTTCTGGAGGCGGGCGGCCTCCATCGCGCGGCGAGCAATATCAACCGGCTGTTGGCCAGCAACAATCGGCAGCGTGGAAACGTCGACCTGCTCACCCAGAACAGCGAGCTGTTCTTGTGCGGCCGGGCGGTTCACGTCGAGCGAGGCCATCATGGCCTTTTTGCCGTGCTTTTCGCGGATCAGTTTTCCGAGTTTGGCGGTCGTTGTTGTCTTACCGGAGCCTTGCAGGCCGACCATCATGATCACAACCGGCGGCTTCGCCTCCAGCACCAGGCCTTCGCTGTCATGCCCGCCAAGCATCTCGACCAGCTCGTCATGAACGATCTTGACGACTTGCTGGCCCGGCGTGACCGATTTGAGGACGTCCTGGCCGACTGCTTTTTCGGTAACGGCATCGATGAAGCGGCGAGCCACTGGCAGCGCCACATCAGCCTCAAGCAAGGCCACGCGCACTTCGCGCATTGCATCGCGCACGTCCTGTTCTTTAAGCGCGCCGCGACCTTTCAGCCGGTCGAAGACGCCGCCAAGGCGGTCGGACAGATTGTCAAACATCGTCTTCAACTCCTTGCTTGAGACCAGCCCAAGGTAAACGCGAAAAACGCCGGCGAACGAAACCTCGTTGGCCAGCGTGCGAAGCAATTTGCCCCGTCTTATTCAAAATAATCCATCTCTTTGGATTTTCCGTCAGGGCGGAAGCGAAAATCGTGTTCTGTCAGAACCGGCGCGTAGCGATCATCAAGATCGTGAGCACCGGAAGCGCAACAGAGCGCGATTTGCAGTCCGTCCCGGCGGAAAAGCCAAGGTGATGGTGGAGCCTAGCGGGATCGAACCGCTGACCTCAACACTGCCAGTGTTGCGCTCTCCCAGCTGAGCTAAGGCCCCTTGCCAGTCAAATGATGCGAGCAATCATACTCGCAAACCTCGCCTTTCGGCAAGGACGCAGCCCATTAAAAGCGCGTCCTCGCCTTGGCAAGGCTTAAATCAAGTATCTTCGCCTTCGTCGTCGCCTTTGCCCTTGGTCACGCCAAGGTCATCGTCGCCGCCAAGGTCTACGTCATTGTCAGGCGAATCCTCTTCGTCATCGATGTTCTCGATGTCTTTCAGTTCATCATCCGCATCGTCGCCAGACAGATCGGTATCGGCTTCGCCGTCTTTCTTCTTCTTGTCGTCAGGCTCGAACGGGATCGGCTGCTTGGTCTTGAGCACAGGCTCTGGATGCCATTCCTCTCCGCATTCAATGCAGGTCACCGGGTCATCATTGCCGAGATCGTAAAAGCGTTCTCCGCATTTCGGGCATGAACGCTTCGTGCCCCATTCTGGCTTCGCCATGAAATAATCCTCGAGTTAAGTTCCCGCGCCCAATCGGTGCGGGCAATAAATTGTGATGATTTTTTGGGACGTCCGAGTCCACAAATCAAGAGCGCGGCGCGCCTTGCCAGATGCGTGGGTGACTGTCAAAGACGCGCGGCCTCTAAACGCGACAAATTGCACCGGATCACAGCCCTTGCCCGCTCATACCTTCGCCCCAACCGGATCTTTGCGCGGGACACTGCGCGTTCCGGGCGACAAGTCGATCAGCCACCGCGCTCTGATGTTTTCCGCGCTCGCCGTGGGCGAAAGCACAGCAACCGGGTTGCTCGAAGGCGAAGATGTAATGGCCACGGCCGCCGCAATGCGGGCGATGGGTGCGCATATAGAGCGAGATGCGGATGATACTTGGCGCATTCATGGGGTCGGAGTCGGCGGCTTACTGGAGCCGCGCCAAGCCCTCGACATGGGCAATTCGGGCACATCCACACGCCTGTTGATGGGCATTATCGCCAGCCACGGCATCCAGGCCACTTTTACAGGCGATGCAAGTCTGTCGGGCCGCCCGATGGGTCGCGTGACCGATCCGCTCAGCCAGATGGGCGCAAGCTTTGAGGCATCGCAAGGCGGCACTCTGCCACTGATGATGCGCGGCGCCCTGCCTGCCGTTCCGATTGAATACACGCTGCCGGTTGCGAGCGCGCAGGTCAAAAGCGCGGTTCTGCTGGCTGGGCTTAACACGCCGGGCATCACCAGTGTGATTGAGCCAGTGCCGACCCGCGATCACACAGAGCGGATGCTGCGCGGATTTGGCGCTCAGATCGAAGCCGAAGAGACGGACGGTACGCGCGCTATTCGTATTCATGGCGAGGCTGATCTCAAACCGCAGCATGTCGAGGTACCGGGCGATCCCTCCTCCGCCGCGTTCTTCATGGTGGCTGCCCTGCTGGTCGAGGGCAGCGATCTGCTAATAGAGAATGTGGGTCTCAATCCGACCCGCGCCGGATTGGTGCAGGTGCTGCGCGATATGGGCGGATCGATTGAAGCGCTGAATCCGCGCGAAGTTGGCGGAGAGCCAGTTGCTGACCTGCACGTGCGGCACTCGCAGCTGACCGGGATAGATATCGACCCGGCGATTGCGCCCAGTATGATCGACGAATTTCCGGTGCTGTTTGTGGCCGCATCCTTGGCAAAAGGGACGACGCGGACAAGCGGGTTGGAAGAGCTACGCATCAAGGAATCCGACCGACTTGCCGCGATGGCGAGCGCACTTACCGCTGCTGGCGCAACAGTGGCGGAAACACCTGACGGGCTTGTGATTGAAGGGACGGGCGGCGCGCCGCTGCGCGGGACTGATGACACGCCTATCACCACGCATCTCGATCACCGCATCGCCATGAGCATGGCAATCGCGGGCCTCGCCAGCAGGAATGGCGTTGAGATCGACGACACATCCCCCATCGCAACAAGCTTCCCGAACTTTATGGAATTGCTGGAGGGGGCGGCCAATGGGTAGAAGTGAGAAGTTCGATAGCGAGCTATCTCGAACGCTAGCGCGAGATGATATCGAGACCCTGCGCAGGCTTGTCGCGTGCTACCACTCACGAAACATTGAGGCAGCTGACTACAATATAGTCGTAGAAAGCGCGCAGAATGACCCGGAACTGGCATTGGCAATTTCGGTGTTAGCTAGTGCCGAATATGACGATGCGGAATTTCTTGCTTTTGTGGCAGCTGGACCGATGGAAGAACTCCTTCAGACGAACAACAAAAAAATGGTCGAGCGTATAGTAAGAGAAGCACGCAAGTTTGCACGATTTCGCTGGATGCTGAGCGGTGTCTGGTTGCATGCTATCCACAAAGAGAACGCTGATCCTATTCGTAGCGCCGTGGGCGGAATATCATTGGATCGCGATCCCCTTCCACCAAGGCCTTCGGCATGACCACCCCGTTCGATCTCTATTCGCTTATCGGCTTCATCGGCACAGCCTGCATCATCGCAGCCTATGCCTATCTGACGATCAAGGATGAGCCCAACCCTTTCGTGCTCCACGGAACAAACCTGACCGGAGCGGCGCTGCTCACCATCAGCCTGCTGGTGCACACCAATTGGCCGTCGCTTGTGCTTGAAGGTTTCTGGGCGGCAATCGCTATCTTCGGCTTGTTCAAAGCGCTGCGAATGAGGAAGAAGACGGCATGATCATCGCAGTCGACGGACCCACCGCCTCTGGCAAAGGCACCATTGCCAAGGCGCTCGCGCTGCATTTTGATCTACCGCATCTCGACACCGGGCTGCTCTATCGCGCGGTTGGCTATCAGGTTGCGCTCAAGGGCGGCGATCCTGACAGCCCTGACGATGCGCTCGCGGCGTGCGGCTTCCCGAACGAGCTGCTCGAGGAAGAGGAACTGCGCAGCGAAGCCACCGGCGGGCTTGCAAGCCAGGTGTCGATCCATCCGGCGGTGCGCGAGGCCTTGTTTACCCGCCAGCGCACCTTCGCCGAGCAGCCCGGCGGCGCAGTGCTCGACGGGCGCGATATCGGCACAATCATTGCGCCGGATGCTCCAGTAAAGCTTTACATCACAGCCAGCGTGGAAGAACGCGCACGGCGGCGCTGGCTGGAGATGACCGGGAGAGAAATCGAAATTCCGCTGACCGAAATCGAAAAAGACATCATCGCTCGCGACAATCGCGACATCAATCGCTCCGACGCCCCGCTAAAGGCCGCGCCAGATGCGATGGTGATCGACACGACTGCGCTGGACAAAGAGGCAGCGATCGAGGCGGTGATCGAGGCTGTTGAAGAGGCGCTAAAAGGCTGAATTCGTTTTCCTACCGCGCCTCGGGCAAGCATAGTCAAGCAATGGCTGGAACAGACGCATCACGGAAAGTCACACTTGCACGCTTCGTGCATGGCAGCAAAGCCAGCGTTTCCGCCGTTGACGCCCGAAGGTCACACTTTTCAAAACTGCTTCTGCGTTCCATCTCGCCCCGCCCCAAACTCGCCCCATTTTCCTTGCATTCGCGCCCGTTCTGGCCTAACCGAGCGGCCGTTCACCCAATCTATGCGATTGATATGAACCTGCATGACGGCATTCGGCCCCGTGCGGAACACGGCCCTCTTGCCCCGCCAGCCCCGGCAATCGTGCTTGGGAAGCGGTTTAAGACCCCGGAAAAACCGGTGGCCGGTAGCAAATGTGAAAAACAGGATTTCCTGACCTATGGCGACTTCGCCCAACCCCTCGCGCGACGATTTCGAAGCGCTCCTTAACGAACAACTCGGCGGTGCAGACGATGGTGGCTTTGAAGGCCGCGTCGTAAAAGGCACCGTGACGTCAATCGAAAACGGCATGGCCGTCATCGATGTGGGCCTCAAATCTGAAGGCCGCGTCCAGCTCAAAGAATTCAGCCGCGGTGAAGACGATCACGGCCTTGCCGTTGGCACCGAAGTCGAAGTGTATGTCGATCGTGTCGAAAACGCCGATGGCGAAGCGATGCTCAGCCGCGACCGCGCCCGCCGCGAAGCCGCCTGGGACAAGCTCGAAAACGAATTTGGCGAAGGCAAGCGCGTTGACGGCCGCATCTTCGGCCGCGTCAAAGGTGGCTTCACAGTCGACCTCGACGGCGCCGTTGCCTTTCTGCCCGGCTCGCAGGTCGACATTCGCCCCGTGCGCGATGTCACTCCGCTGATGGAAGTGCCTCAGCCCTTCCAGATCCTCAAGATGGACCGTCGCCGCGGCAACATCGTTGTCTCGCGCCGTGCCGTGCTCGAAGAAACTCGCGCAGAACAACGCAGCGAGCTGATCGACAAGCTGGCCGAAGGTCAGGTCATCGAAGGTGTGGTCAAGAACATCACCGATTACGGTGCGTTCGTTGATCTGGGCGGCATTGACGGCCTGCTCCACGTCACCGACATGAGCTACAAGCGGGTCAACCACCCCAGCGAGATCATCGAAATCGGCCAGACGGTCAAAGTTCAGATCGTTCGCATCAATTCCGAAACTCAGCGCATCAGCCTCGGCATGAAGCAGCTCGAAAGCGATCCTTGGGATGGCGTAGCCTCCAAGTATCCTGTTGGCGCGAAGCTGCAGGGGACAGTCACCAACATCACCGAATATGGTGCATTTGTTGAGCTGGAAGCTGGCATCGAGGGCCTCGTCCACGTTTCCGAAATGAGCTGGACCAAGAAAAACGTCCACCCTGGCAAGATCGTCAGCACTTCGCAGGAAGTCGACGTTCTGGTTCTGGAAGTCGACAGCGAGAAGCGTCGCATCTCGCTCGGCCTCAAGCAGGCTCAGGGCAATCCTTGGGACGAATTCGCCGACAAGCACCCAGTGGGTTCGGTTGTCGAAGGCGAAGTCAAGAACGCCACCGAATTCGGCCTGTTCGTCGGCCTCGACGGCGACGTCGATGGCATGGTCCACATGTCCGATATCGCCTGGGGCATTTCGGGCGAAGACGCGCTGGCGCTTCACCGCAAGGGTGAAGAAGTCAAAGCCGTCGTCCTCGATGTCGATGTCGACAAAGAGCGCATCAGCTTGGGCATGAAGCAGCTCGAAAAGGGTGCACCGACCGCAGAAGGCGCCGCTGGCGCTGGCACACTGCGCAAGGGCGAGACCGTTACCGTCACTGTCCTCGAAGTCCGCGATGGCGGCCTCGAAGTGCAGGTTGGCGAAGACGGCGCGACCGGCTTTATCAAGCGTTCGGATCTCGGCCGCGACCGTGACGAGCAGCGTCCCGATCGCTTCCAGACCGGCAGCAAGGTTGACGCAATGGTCACCGGATTTGACCGTTCGAAGAAGCCAAACTTCTCGATCAAGGCACGTCAGATCGCTGAAGAGAAGGAAGCGGTTGCACAGTTCGGTTCATCCGACAGCGGCGCTTCGCTCGGCGACATTCTTGGCGAAGCTCTGAAGAAGGGCGACGATTGACGATGCAGCTTGGCGCTCGCAAGCGAGCGCTTAGCGAAACGTCATCCTGGACTTGATCCAGGATCTCGTGAGGTTCGGATCGAACTTGCCGCCTGAGATCCCAGCATTCGCTGGGATGACGATGTGAGAAAACGGCCCGCTGGTATATCTGCACTGGCGGGCCTTTTCATTGGTGCTTCCCTACATGGCCCTTGAGGCGTAGAATGCGTGTCATGACTATTCAGATCCATCAATTCCCCTGCCTGTCCGACAATTATGGATTCCTCGTGCACAATTCGGTGACTGGCGAAACCGCCGCGATCGATACTCCCGATGCGAAGGAATATCTGCGCCAGGCGGACGCCAAGGGCTGGACAATCACGCATATCTGGAACACCCACTGGCATCCCGATCATGCAGGCGGGAACAAAGAGATCATCGAAGCAACGGGAGCGCGCGTCCTTGCCCCGAAAGAGGTTGAAAAGCTCTCGCCAATCGACCGTGTGGTGAGCCATGGTGACAGCGTGAATTTGGGCGAGCACCGCGCCGACATCATCGACGTCTCGGGCCACACCAATGGCCACATCGCCTATCATATCGTTGAAGAAGGCGTCGCGTTCGTAGGCGACGCCGTGTTCGCGCTGGGCTGCGGACGGATGTTCGAGGGCGAGCCAAAGCAGTTCTGGACCAGTCTTGATCGCATCCGCCGGATGTCAACCGAAACCACCCTTTATTGCGCCCATGAATATACCGAAGCGAACGCGAAGTTCGCGCTGCATGCAGACCCGGAAAAC
>JBCBDF010000032.1:0-11031 GCA_038529875.1 Pseudomonadota bacterium
GCTCTCGCCGCCTGCGGCAGCGCCGATGACGCATCGGTTGAAGCCACCGCCGACACGGTTGAAATGCCAGCTGACGAAGCGCTTGAGCCTATCGCTGAAGAGCCGGTCGAAGATGCTGCCGTCGCTGAAGAAGCGGGCGAACCAGCTGACACCGCGGTCGATGAAGCGACCGCAACCGAAGCAGCCGATGCTGCTGCCGCAGTTGCTGACGAAGCGGCGGCTGCTGCAGAAGCTGCCGAAGAAGCCAGCACGAATCTGCAGGATGTGGTCGATGCGGCCGAAGACGCCGCTGAAACGGTCACCGAGTAGGCGGACCCGATGATGGGGAGGCGAGCCATTGCGAGCCATTGCTTAAGCGGCGGCTCACGCGCGCGCCTCCCGATCTCGCTATGCATGTTCGCACCGGCCCTCTTGGGCATCGCCGCATGCGGTGAGAATGGCGGAGACGCGGGGCCTGGCGCGGTCAGTGAAGGCGAAGCCCAGGCACTCGATGAAGCGGCTGAAATGCTGGATGCGCGAGCTCCGCCGGACGAAGCCGAACCCGGCCCCTCACCCGAATTAACAGGCGACAGCGAATAGTCCGCGTCGCATTAAGGCTCACAACCTGAGAGCCCAAAGGACACTCATCAATATGCACGCAGGCCAAGCGCAAACAGGGATGGATGCCGAAACCTTCGAACAATTTGCCGAGCAGCTCGATCGCTATGTGAACGAGCGGCTGATCCCGGCCGAAGGTGACCTGATCGAGAATGATGCGATCCCGCCCGAAATCGTCGATGAAATGCGCGAGATGGGATTGTTCGGCATTTCGGTGCCGGAGGAATATGGCGGCGCGGGCCTCAACACCCAGCAATATGCCCGCGTTGTGAACGCGATGAGTTATGCCGCGCCCGCCTATCGCTCGATCTTTTCGATCAACGTCGGCATGTTTGCGAGCGCGCTGAAGAATGGCGCAACCGAAGAACAACGCGCCGAATGGTATCCCAAGCTGGCCGAAGGCAAGATTGCCTGTTTTGGCCTGACCGAGCCGGGTTCGGGTAGCGACAGCGCCGCGATGGCGACCACCGCTACGCCCGACACGCAAGGCAATGGCTGGATCTTGAACGGCACGAAGCGCTACATCACCAATGCCCCGCATGCCGATGTTGCGCTGATCATGGCGCGCACCGAGAAAGACGCGCTGCCCAAGAACGCGCATGTCAGCGCCTTTCTGGTGCCGATGAACACGCCCGGCGTTTCAACCGGATCGCCCGACAAGAAAATGGGCCAATCCGGCTCGCACATCTCCGACATCATGCTCGATGACGTAAAAGTGCCGGGCGATGCCCTGTTGGGCGGGGAGACCGGCAAGGGCTTCCGCTTTGCAATGCAGAGCCTCGACAATGGCAGGATTTCCGTCGGAGCGGCGGCGACCGGCTATGCCCGCCGGGCGCTCGACAGCGCGTTGCGCTATGCCAATGAGCGCAAAGCCTTTGGCGAGCCGATTGCCCGATTCCAGCTGATTCAGGCGATGCTGGCCGACAGCGAGACCGAGATTTACGCGGCCGAGTGCATGATGCGCGATGTGACCGAGCGCGCCGACCGGGGCGAAAACATCATCACCAAGGCGGCCGCGTTCAAAGTGTTCGCCAGCGAGATGTGCGGGCGCGTGGTCGACCGCGTGGTGCAGATCTATGGCGGCGCGGGATACCTCGCCGAATACGATGCCGAACGGTTCTATCGCGACGCGCGGATTTACCGGATTTACGAAGGCACAACGCAAATTCTCCAGCTCCAGATCGCCAAGCATATGCTGCGCGAATGGGAGAGTATGAACTCATAGCTTGCCTTATTCGTCATTCCCGCGAAGGCGGGAATCTAGAGCCACTAGGCGCGGTTGGTCCAGGCCAGACTGGACTCCCGCCTTCGCGGGAGTGACGCGTGTACAAACTACTAGAAAACCTCTCGATCATCGAAGTTTCCAGCTTCGTGGCCTCACCCACCGCTGGGCTGTATTGCGCGCAGATGGGCGCCGAAGTGATCCGCGTCGATCACAAGGCGGGCGGGCTGGATTACGATCGCTTCATGCTGACCGAGGAGGGGCGCAGCCTTTCCTGGGAGAACCTCAACCGGGCCAAGAAATCGGTCGCGCTCGATCTGCGCAGCGGCGAAGGACGCGAACTATGCGTCGAGCTGGCCGCCAAGACCGGGCAATGCATCACCAATTTGCCGGAAAAAAGCTTCCTCAGCCACACGGCTATGCAGGCAAAACGAGACGATATGATCTCGGTTCGCATCATGGGTTGGCACGATGGGCGCCAAGCAATGGACTTCACGGTCAACGCAGCCTCCGGCTATCCGCTGATGACCGGCCCTGAAGAGTGGGAGCTGGAAACCGCACCGCCGGTCAATCAAGTCCTGCCCGCGTGGGATTTCATCACCGGTGCCTATTCAGCCTTCGCTCTGCTTTCCGCTCTGCGTTACCGCGACACCAGCGGACAGGGCAGCGAAGTGCGCGTGCCGCTGGGCGATGTGGCGATTGGCACCACGGCAAATGCCGGGATGATGGCCGAGATGCTCTATCGCGGCAGCGACCGCGAGCGGCTCGGCAATGCAATCTGGGGCGCGTTCGGGCGCGACTTCCGCAGCAAGGACGGGCAACGCTTCATGGTTGCGGCGCTGACGGCAAAGCAATGGGCGGGCCTGGTCGAAGCGTTCGGCCTTGGCACTCCGATTGGTCAGTTGGAGGTGGAGTTGGGCGTGCGCTTCGCCGACGGAGACGAGCCACGCTTCACGCACCGTGCGCGCCTGTTTGACATGTTTCAGGGCGTGGCGGGGAGCCACGACTACGCCGCGCTGGAAAGCCGCATGGCCGCGCATGGCTGCACCTTCGAGAAGTATCGCACCGCGCATGAGGCGGCGAATGATCCCGTGCTGGTGGCGGACAATCCGCTGTTCGGCCCTTCGCCCGCCAACCCCAGCGGCTTTGAATATCCTGCGCCGCGCAGCTTTGCTAACCTGCCCGCACACGAGGCCGGGAACCCCGCGCCCGCACCCTACCTCGGCCAACACAGCGAAGAGGTGCTGGCCGAGCGGCTCGGACTTTCGAGCGGAGCCATCGGCAAGCTGGTGGATGCCGGAACCGTTGCTTTGAGCGATAAGGATCGGGAATAGAAATCCGCTCGCCCTGAGCTTGTCGAAGGGCTGCACTCCTTGAAGAAAAAACAGGGCTTCGACAGGCTCAGCCCGAACGGTGAAGAGGAATTGAAAAGAATGACCAGACGCGCCGCAATCGTATCGCCGCTTCGCACACCGGTGGGCAAATTCCTCGGTGGGCTTTCGAGCCTTAATGCCGGCGAACTGGGCGCGATCATCCTCAAAACGCTGGTCGAGCGCAGCGGGATCGACCCGGAGCGCGTCAACGATGTCGTTTTCAGCCAAGGCTATGGCAATGCCGAGGCACCGGCGATTGGTCACTGGAGCTGGCTCGCTGCGGGTTTGCCGCTTGAAGTACCCGGCTACCAGCTCGACCGTCGCTGCGGATCAGGCCTGCAAGCGGTCGCCAATGCAGCAATGATGGTCGAAACCGGCATGGCGGACGTTGTCGTCGCGGGCGGGTGCGAGAGCATGTCCAATGTCGAGCATTACACGACGCAGGCGCGCGGCGGCGCGCGCATGGGTGATATGGTGCTGCATGATCGCCTCTCGCGCGGGCGCTTGATGAGTCAGCCGATCGAGCGCTTTGGCGTGATCACCGGCATGATCGAAACTGCGGAAAATCTCGCCAAGGATTACGAGATCACCCGCGAAGAGGCGGATGCCTATGCCGTGCGCAGCCACCAAAATGCCGCCGCCGCATGGGACGCGGGCAAGTTTGATGAGCAATTGGTGACTGTCGAGGTTCCGCAAAGAAGGGGCGATCCAATCACCGTCGCGCGCGATGAAGGCTTCCGCGCGGATGCCACAATGGAAAGCCTCGGCAAACTGCGCGCGCTCGACCTGAAGCGCGACCCCGATGCCATCGTCACCGCTGGCAATGCCAGCCAGCAAAACGATGCAGCAGCGGCATGTCTGGTCGTCGCCGAAGACAAATTGGAAGAGCTGGGGCTTGAGCCAATGCTGTATTTCAATGGCTGGGCGGCGGCGGGTTGCGACCCAAGCCGCATGGGTATCGGCCCGGTCCCGGCGGTCGAGCGCCTGTTCGAACGGCTTGGAATGTCTTGGGACGATATCGACCTGATTGAGCTTAACGAAGCTTTCGCGCCCCAAGTGCTAGCCGTGCTGAAAGGCTGGGGCTGGTCGGCGGATGATAGCCGCCGCGAGATACTCAACGTCAATGGTTCGGGCATTTCGCTCGGCCACCCGATTGGCGCGACCGGCGGGCGCATCCTTGCGGACATGGCGCATGAAATGCATCGCCGCGAGGCGCGCTTTGGCCTCGAAACGATGTGCATTGGCGGCGGGCAGGGCATCGCTGCCGTATTTGAGCGCGCAACCTGATGAGCGCCTGGGATGCCTGGGTTGGGCGCGAGATGCGCGCAAGTGACCGGCTGACCGAAGCATTAGCAACACGCTGGCATGCGACTTTTAATCGCGCCAATCGTCATCCCCCGCTGATGCCACAGGGCATACATTTCTGCCTCTGCACGCCAGACGCGCCGACCGCTACGCTCGGCGAAGATGGTCATCCTGCGCGCGATGATAGTGCCGACAATTTCCTGCCACCCATCCCCATGCCGCGCCGCATGTGGGCGTCGAGTAAGATAGAGTTTCATGCGCCGTTGATGCTCGGGGCTGAAATCGAACGGATCAGCCGCATCGCGTCAATCAGCGAGAAGAGTGGCGCAAGCGGTAAGCTCGCTTTTGTCGACATTGAGCACGAGACCAATGCCAATGGAACGCTCGCCGTGCGCGAGACGCAGACCCTCGTCTATCGCGATGCTGCGCCGTCCGACGCGCCGCTTTCACCGCCGGAGCTGGGAGAGAGCACGTTCGACCCGTCCGCATGGGATGCGCATCGCGCCATCACTCCCGATCCGCGCCTGCTGTTTCGCTATTCGGCACTGACCTTTAACACCCACCGCATCCATTACGACGCGCCCTATGCGCGCGATGTCGAGCGCTATCGTGGATTGGTGGTGCACGGCCCGCTGACCGCGAGCCTGCTGCTGCAACTCGCCGCAAGCGAGCTGGGTGATAACAAACTGCGCAATTTCCAGTTTCGCGGCATCTCGCCAGCCATCGCGGAAGAGCCGCTGCATCTTGCTATGCGCAAGGCCGACGATGGCTACGAACTGGGCGCATTTGCGGATGATGGACGGTTGGTGATGAAGGCAAGTGCATCGACCTAAGCTTCCCCTCCTTTTCAAAGGAGGGGATCGAGGGGTGGTTTCGAGGCGATAGCCTCGACCCGGCCAGGCACCACCCCCAAACCCCTTCTCCAAAGATGAGGGGGCTAGACCGGATAATCCTCCACCGGCTCGATCACATCGTAACTCTCCTTGTGCGGCTTCGTCTCCAACTCGGGAAAATCGATCTTCGGCAGCTCGACATGCATATCGGGCAGGCGGTCCAGCAGGTTGCGGATCAGCGTCAGCCGCCCGCGTTTCTGATCGTTGAAGTCAACCAAGGTCCACGGCGCATGATCGGTATGCGTCGCGCGTAACATAGCCTCGCGCGCCCGCGTATAATCGTCGTATTTCTCGCGTGCGGCGAGGTCGATAGGGGATAGTTTCCAGCGTTTGAGCGGGTCCTCCAGCCGCTCGCGCAACCGCTCTTCCTGTTTCTCCTGATCGGTCGTCAGCCAATATTTGAACAGCAATATGCCATCATCGGTCAGCAGTTTTTCAAAAGCCGGAGCCTGCTTCATGAACGCCTCGACCTGCGGCTCGCTGGCATAGCCCATCACCCGCTCGACGCCGGGGCGATTGTACCAGCTGCGATCGAACAGCACGATTTCGCCCGCGCAGGGCAGATGCGCAACATAGCGCTGGAAATACCACTGCGTCTGCTCATCCTCAGTCGGTTTGGAAAGCGCCACCGTGCGGCACTGGCGCGGGTTCAGCCGTTCGCGCACCGCCCGGATCGCCCCGCCTTTGCCCGCCGTATCGCGCCCCTCGAACAGCACCACGATCCGCGCTCCGGTGGTGCGGGCCCAGCGCGCCATGCCCACCAGTTCTTCTTCGAGTGGCTCCAGCTCCTCGCGATATTGCTTGCCCTTCACAGCGTCCCCCGCCTCCCTTTACCGATTTGTCCTTGCGTATTGTCGGTGGTAGTCCAATTTTCATGAATATGGCTACTGTTAGTGACCCCGAAACCGACTTTGCGCGCCTGCCGGACTTGCCGGAGGATGTGTTCACCGCGCCGCTGAAGAAGCCGGATCACCTGGGTGAGGATTGGATCGAACCAATCCAGACACAATATTCGAGCGAAGATCACGGCGTGTGGAACGATCTGTTCGCGCGCCAGATGAAGGTGTTGCCCGGCCGCGCGGCCAGCGCATTCATGGCTGGCCTTGAAAAGCTTGATCTGGGGCGCGGCGGCGTGCCCGAATTCGGCAAATTGTCCGATGAATTGGACGCGCTCACGGGTTGGACCGTGGTGCCCGTGCCGATGTTGATCCCCGATCATGTGTTCTTCTGGCACCTCGCCAATCGCCGCTTCCCAGCGGGCAATTTCATCCGCACGCGCGAGACATTCGACTACATTCAGGAACCCGACGTGTTCCACGATGTGTTCGGCCATGTGCCGATGCTGACCGATCCGGTGTTCGCCGATTACATGCAGGAATATGGCCGCGCCGGGTGGAAGGCGATGCGGTATAATCGCTTGAAAGCTTTGGGCGCGCTCTATTGGTATACGGTCGAGTTTGGCCTGATCGAGGAGGCGGACGGGATCAAAGCCTATGGCGCTGGCATCCTCTCAGGCCCGACAGAGGCGGTGTTCGCGACTGAGGCTAAGAGCCCCAATCGCATCATGCTGAATGTCGATCGGGCGATGCGCACCGATTACGTGATCAGCGACCTGCAACCGACATACTTTGTGGTCGAGAGCTTTGAAGACCTCTATCGCCAGACGGTGGAGCGCGATTTCGACCGGCTCTATCGCAGCCTCGCGCCCGGCTTCACCTATGCCAACAGCGCAGTGATCGACGTCGATAATGTGCTCCACCGCGGCACGCAGGAATATCACCTGCGCGGCGGACGGGGATCGGGCGCAAAGCCTGTTTGAAGAGGATTTTGCTCGCAAGGTTTCTGGCTAGGTCGCTCAGAAAACTCTTCTCAAAACCTCGCCACGAAAACATGGTTATAGGCCGCCAGTACCAAGACAGCCGCAAGCGCAGCAATGCCAAGCCCGAGCCAGCCCAGTGCCCCCAGCAACGCGCCGCCATTCGTCACCAGCCCGCCAATCACGCTCGCGACCAGGCCGAGTCCGATATTTTTGAAGATACCGCGCGGGTCCTCTGTGCGGGCCAGGATGGACGCAAACCAGCCGAGCAGTGCGCCCAGAATGATCAGAATGAGAATTGCCATCTTGGTGCCTCCTACTCGAATCTAAAATATCGCCAGCAATGCAACACCCATCGCCACACGATACAGCACAAAGACCAGCATTGATGCGCGTTTGAGGAAGTTCATCAAGAACGCCATCGTCAGGAAGGCTGAGATGAAAGTCAGCACGCCCGCAATCAGCGCCTCGGTCGCCAGCTCGGCGCCCGCTTCGAAGATCTCCGGTACGATCAACACGCCGGCCCCGGCAACCGCCGGGATGGAGAGCAGGAATGAGAAACGCGCCGATTCCACCCGGCTGTAACCCAGTGCGCGAGCGGCCGTCATCGTGACGCCGGAGCGGCTGGTGCCCGGGATGATCGCCAGCGCCTGAGCCAGGCCGACGAGCAGGCCATCGCGCCAGCTCATATCCTCAAAGCTCTTGTGATGGCGCCCGAAATGATCGGCAATGCCGAGCAGGATCCCATAGAAAATGAGGTTGACCGCGATCAGATCGGTGAAGCGGATCGATGACATCAAGTCGTCATCGACAATCGTGATCCCAAACATGCTTTCTGCAAAGCCGTTAAACACGCCCATCTTGATCGACAGCCCAAATATGATCGCCGGGATGGTGCCAAGCACGATCCACCAGAACAGTTTGCGCTCCGCTGGGGCCTTCCCAATCCCGATACTGGCAAAGCCGCCGCGTGCCAGGACTACGACATCCTTGAAGAAATAGACGATGATCGCGAGCAAGGAACCGACATGCACCGCGACATCAATCAGCGGGCCTTGGTCGGAAAAATCCGTCAGGTAAGGGATCAGGATCAGGTGCCCTGACGAAGAAATCGGCAGGAACTCGGTGATCCCCTGGACCACCGCGATCAAAAGCAGCTGTAGGAAAGTCATCGTCTGCGGCTTTTGGCGCGCAGCTTTGCGAAGTCAATTATTTGTTTGGCTTCAATCACCAGCAGCTGCATCCGCAGCTTTGGCTATCCTCGCTCCCTCCGGTCGCTGCGGGCGGGCACAAGGCCCTTGCGGGCTGCCCGAAGGCAGCCCGTCTAAGCACTCATCAGAAAATGCAGTGCATCTTTCTTACCAAATACGCACGCGCTCTTCTGGCGGGATGTACATCGCGTCGTCCTGGGTCACGCCAAAGGCCTCGTACCAGGCATCGATGTTACGCACGACGCCGTTGACCCGGTATTCTTCCGGGCTGTGCGCGCCGGTGCGCAGGCGCAGGCGATAGTTCTCTTCACGCTGCGCCGAGCGCCAGACCTGCGCCCATGCGAGGAAGAAACGCTGATCGCCGGTAAAGCCATCGATAACCGGAACGTCCATGTCCTTGGTCGCGATCTTGTAAGCCCGGTACGCCAGTGAGAGGCCACCGACATCGCCGATATTCTCGCCCAGGGTCAGGCGACCATTCACACAGGTTTCGCCTTCATCGAACGGGCAGAACGAGGAGTATTGCTCGACCAGCTTGTCGCCGCGCTCGTCAAAGGCGGCGCGATCTTCATCGGTCCACCAATTGCGCAGTTTGCCCGTGCCATCCGATTTGGAACCCTGGTCATCGAAGCCATGACCGATTTCATGGCCGATCACGCCGCCGATTGCGCCGTAATTCACGGCGATATCCGCATTCACACCGAAGAACGGCTGTTGCAGGATCGCAGCCGGGAACACGATCTCGTTCTTGGTCGGGTTGTAATATGCGTTGACCGTCTGCGGCAGCATAAACCACTCGGTCCGGTCGATCGGCCCGCCAAGCTTGGAGGCGTTGTCCGCCAGCTCCCACGCTTCCGAAGCGACCTCGTTGGCGAGCGGATCGTCTGCGCTCACTTCCAGGCCCTCATAAATCTCGAGGTTGTCGCGATAGCCGATCTTGGGATCGAAGCTGTTGAGCTTGGCCCGCGCCTCTTCCTTGGTGGCGTCGCTCATCCAGTCGATTTCGTCGATCGATTGCGCCATTGCCAGTCGCAAGTTGGAGACAAGCTCGTCCATCGCTGCCTTGTTTTCAGCTGGGAAGTAACGCTCGACATAGCTCTTGCCGACCAGCTCGCCCAGGGCGCCTTCGGTGGCCGAGATTGCGCGTTTCCAGCGTGGGCGTTGCTCAGGCGTGCCGCGCAGCAGCTTGCCGTAGAACTCGAATTGCGCCTCGTCATATTTCGACGGCAGGACGTGCGCCCGGTCGGAGAGGAATTCCTTGATCGACCAGGCCTGCAGGGTGGCAAGCGGCGTTTCATTGAGCAGCTCAAGCATGCCGGGCAGGCCCTTGCCGATCTTCGCCAGCGTCTCTTCGTCTAGACCCAGTTCTTCAATTTCCTGATCGGTCGGCGGGATCGAGCCGACGACGTAGATGGGCGATGTGCCCCAACCGAGCTTGTCCAGCATTGCCTCTACCGGGAAGTCGCCCGCCATCGCGTTCAGTTCCTCGATGGTCAGCGCGTTATAAGTGAGGTCGCGATTACGGCTAACCGTGCGGTCCCAGCTGATCGTGCGCGCGATTTTGTCTTCGAAAGCATAGACCGCTTCAGCGGCCGCCGCCGGGTCTTCGTAGCCCGCCGCACCCAGGAACATGGCCATGTATTCCTTATACTTGGCCTGGATGTCGCGGCCTTTCTCGGTCTCGTCGAGATAATAGTCGCGATCCGGCAGGCCGAGGCCGCCAGAGCCGAGATAGGTCACGTAGCGCTCCGGCTGCTTGGCATCGACGTTTACGAAGCCGCCAAATGGGCTCGAATAGCCAGGTTCTGACCACAACATCGCAAGCTCTGACAAAGACGACACGGTGGCGAGTGAATTGACGTAAGGCATTGCCGGAGCGAGCCCGGCAGCATTGATCGCATCGGTGTCTAGAAAGGCGTTGTGCACATCGACAATGCGGCGCTCGTCGCTGGTCAGCGTGGCCGGATCCTTGGCAACCAGCTCGTCAACCAGCGCCTTCACATCGGTGGTCGACTTTTCGCGCAGCAGGTTGAACGCGCCAAAGCGGCTGAATTCGGCTGGTAGCGGGTTGGCATCGAGCCATTTCTGATTGACGTATTTGAAAAAGTCATCGCCTGGATCGACCTCTGGCGAAATCAGCGCAGGATCGACGCCCCATTCGCCAAAGCTCATGGTTGGCATGCCTGGGTCCTCGGTGGCTGCGGTGCTGGAGGCTGTCGTCTCGCTCTCACTGAACAGCAGGTTGATTTCGGAATTCTTGGAATTCGCGAGCGCCGGGTTGGCGCATACCAGCGCGGCAATACTGGCGGATAGAAGAGCGGTTTTCTTGATCATGTCAGGCAGTTCCGTTGATTTCGTTGTCATTCGATTGTTTTGCAGAATTGTGGTCTAACCGCGTTACAGCGTCGGAGTCGACGTTTATCCGATTGCGGCGGCGCTTGGTCGAAAAATGAATGAGCGGCCGGGCCGGGAGGTGGGTGGCTGCGGTACGCTCAATAAACTACGCCGCCTGATGGCTGGCAAATTGCAACTTGGCCAACCGCGCATAGAGCCCATCGGCCTTAACCAGGGCATCATGGGTGCCTTGCTCAGCAATCTTGCCATCGTCGAGCAC
>JBCBDF010000032.1:11041-13658 GCA_038529875.1 Pseudomonadota bacterium
GGTGCGATCGGTCATGAGTTGGTCGAGCGCTTGCTGCACCAACAGCTCGCTTTCCGCATCGAGCGCGCTGGTTGCCTCGTCCAGCAGCAGAATCGGCGCATCGCGCAATAGCGCGCGGGCAATCGCCAGGCGCTGCTGCTGGCCGCCCGAAAGCTGCGTGCCCCCTTCACCCAGATCGGTGTCGAGCCCGCGTGGCAAGTCGCGCACGAAGCTTTCCGCATTGGCCGCGCACGCCGCCTCCCAGATTTCCTCATCGCTCGCATCCCAGCGGCCATAGCGCAGATTGTCGCGCGCATTGCCGCTGAACAGCACGCCAACCTGCGGAACCAGCGCCAAACGCTCGCGGATATCGGCGGGGTCAGCCTTGGTCAGCGGCACGCCGTCGAGGCGGATCGTGCCCGCCTGCGGGTCATAAAAGCGCTCGACCAGTTGGAAGATGGTCGATTTACCCGCGCCCGACGGGCCGACAATCGCCACTGTTTCGCCTGGCTCCACCTCAAGCGTAAAGTCCCTGAGCGCAGCCGCTTCGGGCCGGCTGGGATAGCGGAAAGTGACATTGCGGAACGACAGGCTGCCACGCGCTGGATCAGGCAATTGTTCGGGCCGAGCAGGCGGTGCAATGCTGGGCTTCGCCTCCAGCAATTCAGCCAGGCGGCTGGCCGCCCCTGCGCCGCGCAACAGATCGCCGTAAACCTCGGTGAGGGCGCCAAATGCGCCAGCGACCAACCCGCCTGTGAGGACAAAGGCGGCAATCGTACCGCCCGAAATCTCGCCCTGGGTCACCGAGATCGCTCCGCGCCACATCACCATGGTAATCCCGCCAAAGATCAGCAGGATGACGATGGAAGTCATGGCCGAGCGCAACAGGATCCGCTTCTTCGCGGTCGCAAATGTCGCCTCGACAACTTCACCGAAACGATCCGCCTCGCGTTCCTGCTGTCCGAAACTCTGCACGATCTTCATGCCCGACAGCACTTCGGTAACGCTGGAGCCGACATCCGCCACGCGGTCTTGGCTGGAGCGCGAGACATGGCGAATACGGCGACCGAAAAACACAATCGGCAGCACCACCAGCGGAATGCCAATCAGCAGGCCGAGCGTCAGCTTTGGCGCGAGGTAAAGCAGCAGCAAGGTGCCCCCAATCGCAGTCAGGCTGTTGCGCAGGGCAATCGAGACAGTCGTGCCGACCACCGTTTCGATGATGGCCGTGTCCGAGGTCATCCGGCTGGAAATTTCCTTGGGGCTGTTTTCCTCGTAAAAGCTGGGCGACAGGCGCAGCAGATTGCGCTGCACCTTCAGGCGAATATCCGCCACCACCCGCTCACCGATCCAGCTGACAAAATAGAACCGCAGCGCCGTGCCAACCGCCAGGATGACGACGATCATCAGCAAGTACTGGAACGCGGTGGCGATTTCAGCCTCTGCCGCCTGCCCGCCAAACGCCTCGTCGATAATCACCTTGAAGCGCCATGGAATCGCCAAAGTCGCCAGCGCGGTGATCATCAACGCGGCAAGCGCGAGCGCGATCTGCGAGGGATACTGCGCAGCCGAGGCATAGACCATGCGTAAGGGCGCAAGCGAGCGGGCCTTAGGCGGCTTGCTCGTTTCGCTCACATCGCCAGTCTCGCCCGCATCGGCCGCAGCTAGCGCGCCATCGGCCTCTAATTCGGCTGTTGGTTGAAGATCCCCGGACATTTGCTGAATGATTTAGAGACGAAGCGCCGGTTTTTCACGTGCAAAAAGCACACTCTCCCAAGGAAAAGCGTTATCAAACCCTGCATTGTGCATTGCACAATCATTCATAAAGGCTCAGTTATAGAAGCCAAGTGCCCGCCAAAGAGGCGCAATTGTGGGAGAATTGGACGTCTCCCGATCCGCCGCGATGATTGCGCGGAAATGATAACAGGGGAACAACAGCTTGCTCTACCATGCCTATGAATTGCAGCGCAGCTGGCTCAACAGCGCCAGCGCCTGGGCCGCGATCAGCTCCGAAATGCTCGCCAATCCGGCCAATCCGCTCGGCTACACGGGCATGAGCTCAATGGTGGCCAACGCGCTTGACGTGTTTGCCCATGCCACCGCCACTTATGGCAAGCCTGCTTTCGGCATCGAGGACATTGCCGTCGGCAAGAAGGTTTATCCGGTGATCGAGGCGACCGTGGTCAACCGCCCGTTTGGCGACCTGAAGCGATTCCGCCTCGACGGCGTCGATGTCGCCAATGGCCAGGCAACCAATGCCCGCCCAAAGATCCTGATCGCGGCTCCGATGAGCGGGCACTTTGCCACGCTGCTGCGCGGCACGGTCGAACGGATGCTCGAAAGCTATGAAGTGTACATCACCGACTGGGCCGATGCCCGCACCGTTCCGCTGCACGAGGGGCATTTCGACCTCGACGATTACATCGATTACCTGATCACCTTCCTCGAATTTATCGAAGGGCAGAACCCCGGCACGCGCCCGCATATGATGGCTGTGTGCCAGCCATCGGTTCCGGCATTCGCCACCGCCGCAATCCTCAATGGTCACAAATCACCCGCGGCCCCGGCTACGCTGACCATGATGGGCGGGCCGATCGACACCCGCGAGAGCCCGACCACGGTCAACAACATGGCGATG
>JBCBDF010000033.1:0-13577 GCA_038529875.1 Pseudomonadota bacterium
GGCGCTGGCGGCGGCCAGTAAGAACACAGCTTTCATAGAGCTTTAGAAGGGGCGGGTTGCTGCGAGGCGATCCGCCCTTCGTTGTTGGGATGGGTATGGATATCGAGCATGGCTCGATCCTTCGCTGCGCCCACCCGCGCCCTTCACCCTTCCACCCGGATAGTATCCCGGTAGGCTCCGGGTGGAAGGGTGAAGGGCGCGGGTGATCACGGGTTCATTACACAAGGCCTCAAGCGTCGGCGTTCGGATGTACTCCCTTCGGTCGTTCAGCTGCGCTTCCCGCTCACTTGGCTTTCCTCGCTCACGCGGCTTTTGGCCGCACCGCGTAGTTTATCCTGAGCGGCTGGCTTGCCAGCCAGCCGAAGGGGACGAGCATGCGCCCTTGCGAGGCCTGCGGCCTCGGCCCATTGCAAGCCATTCGATTGGCACCAAGAGCCTTGTACTTGGGAACTGGCTTGGTCGCGGAGCACGGCGCGAAGTGCCGCAAGGGCCACGGCCCGTCGCGCCTTATGGCGCGGAAGCCAAGCGGGCCGGATGGACCGCGCCCGGCGCTTGAGGGTCAAAACGAATAACATACGCATTAGGCAACTTATCAGTTATGTTATACAGTCACGTTTACCGGAGTGGGTGAATGGGTCGAGCTGGCCACTTCTGGGCTTGTGGCCCAGAGGTCCGGCGACCCAGCAATCGCCCCTCCGGCAAACCCAGCGCCACCAGTGGCGCGGGCCATGAGAGGAGCAGACTATGCCACAAACCGTCAGACGTCCCGATATGTATGCCAGCCGCAAGCGCGCCATGGGTGAGATGAACGTCACGCCCTTTATCGACGTGCTGCTGGTGCTGCTGATTATGCTGATGCTGGCGGTGCCGATGGCCAAGCATTCAACTGTGGTCGATCTGCCCGGCCCACCAGGTGAGCTCGGCATAGCCAACACCGATTTCAACTCCGTGTTCATCGACGATGCCGACCAGCTGTTCTGGAATGGCGCGCCCGTCTCGCGCGAGCAACTGCGCGCCAACCTCAGGGCCGCGAGCGCAATGCCCGAAGACCCGACCTTGCGCTT
Organism: Pseudomonadota bacterium; assembly: GCA_038529875.1. GTDB lineage: Bacteria > Pseudomonadota > Alphaproteobacteria > Sphingomonadales > Sphingomonadaceae > Erythrobacter. The sequence continues at coordinate 1,065 of JBCBDF010000033.1, forward strand.
CGAACCGGCAGCGCTCGCAAGCTATGATACCTCCGCGAAGACGATCGCGCTGATCAAGGATTCAGGCGCAGAGAAATTCGCCTTTGTCGGCAATCACGAGCATGGCAGCTTTGGGCGGTAGGGGAGTGGCGGCAGGGCCTGTTTGTGGCCCCGTGTGCGGGCTGTCTGGTTTCTGATTACCCGCGCGCTTTTCTCTGTTGCATCATTCAGAGATTGCGAAAGCGCTCCCGTAGTCGACTGTTACACGGCCTTTGGCCCAATCTGCCATCAGCTCGTAGAAGCCCGGTGTCACCCGAAGATATTCGCGCGATCCATCATCTTTCTGATCGTATTCCCACATGCCGTGATCGGTATCGGGGAACATGTAAATCGTGATGTCCTTTGCTTCCTCACGAAGAATGGACAATCTCTCCAAGGTAAGATCGATCGGTGCTTCGCGATCTTCACCGGCGAGAATCCATAGTTGAGGAGCTTCGACACCGCGCATCACATTCATCGGATTGAGCGTCCAGTCGATGTCCAGATTGTTGAACTGCGGCACGCCGTTAGTGCGCAACTCGTCTGCCGACATGCTCAGGAAAACGCCCGTATAGCTGCCCCGCATCAATAAGAACCAAGGCTCTGCGGAGAAGCGTTTCTGCAATTCGGTCAATTCGTCCAGACCGTCAGTATAGTCAGAGGCGGCGATCCGGGCGGTAACATCGGTAATCTCGCGCGCAATCGCTAGAATTTCGTCTCCGAAACCGGCGTCACGCAGCTCTTTCTGGACCTGCGCCGCGTCTTCTTCCCGGATGTCCGCAACCAGGCCGTATCCTATGCCGATAAAGTCGGCCCCCGCGCGATCAGCCGCGAGCGGGGCGATCCACCCTCCCTGACTCAAGCCTATGAGCCCGAAGCGACCGAAGCGGGATGCAGCCAATCGTTTCGCCTCCTTAGAGGCCGCGACGAGATCGTCCGCTAGCAGCGGGAAATTCTGGGTGTACTGCCCCTCGGACTGCCCTGTCCCGCGCTTATCATACACGAACACGGAAATCCCGCGGCCGACCATCTGATAGGGATCACGGCCTCTTTCGATCCAGGCCGTATCTTCAGAGCCATGAGCATAAACGATGAGCGGCGTGGCGTTGTTGGCCCCAGGGGGTTCGATCAAGCGGCCCACGAGCATAGTGTCGCCAGACCGAAACCGAGTGTTGGTCTCGACGATAGAAACTTTGCGCCAGATCTCGTTTCCATTGACGAGCACGCTGCCGTTGCCGCACTGGACGCCCGCCTCTGGCTCTTCCGCATCCCCCAGACTGCCATCGTCAAAGGTGTAGCTGAAGCCATTGCGAGACCTCGTTATGGCGACAAATTTACTCGGATCGGTTTGGTAAATCCCCACCTTGCAAGCATGCGGGGAAAAGTCAGCTACGACCGACTTCGCCGCTGCGTTTGGAGATAAACCGGGAGTTGTCGCGCAAGCAGATGCAAAAGCGGCGCATGATAGCTGCGCGATCAGTCTTAGTGTCATACTCTAGCAATACAGCTTGCCGGAGGTTTAATCAACTCTTGCGGCGCGGGTGTCTCTAGGTCTGCCCTTAATCGGTACCGTGAATTCACGTCATATCCCTTCCTCGCTTGGGAGCGGACTAACTCTATCCGACCCGCAACCTGATCACCCCCTCGATCGCGTCAACGCGCCAACCTCAGGGCTGCGAAGACTATCATGCTGATCAAAGATTCAGGCGCAGAGACATTCGCAGAGCGATCACAGCCATTAAGCTCACTCAGATGTGCGACCAGGGGAGCATGTCGCCGCAAAAGGTGGCGTCATTCAGCGGCTGGGGCGTCCGCAATTGTAAGGCGGCAAAGCGGCATCTCCAGCCGTGTAGATATCGCGGTATCGCGCGTGATCGTTGGCCAGCATGTTCAGGTATTCCTCAATATTGGGATAGCCATCGCCGTCGGGATCGGCGTTCGCGTCCCAGACGTTGGGGTCGGTGCTGTTGTACTGGACTTCCCAGATATCAGGCATCCCGTCATTGTCGCTGTCGGGCCAGGCGGCACCGGTGCTGGAAAGCTGGGCATATCCACCCGTGGCGGCGACCGTGGATGTCCATGCGTTCTCGAACAGGCGCGGTGCGCGGTCGCAGGTTTGCACGTCCTCAATGAACATCTCATCCACATTATCGCGGCACGATCCATCCCGGCACTGATCGGCACCGGCAAAGGTCAGCACGTTTCGGCGTGCCTGCTCGCCCGAAACAATCATCCAGTCCTGCAGCCAGTTACCGGGAGCGCCCGGTGCATTAACCCGGGCATCGTTCTGGACCACGTCGAGACCCGTCACCGTACAATCGCGGCGATTGGTCGGGTTCGTGCCGCACACCGTCCATGGTGTCGTTTGGCCATAGAGGCCGAAAGGCGCGCGATAATCGGAGCCGCTGCTGTTCCAGGGGCTGATGTTGTCGCGCCCATAGATCGAGAAACCGAAGCCGACCCGGTCTTCAAGGATATAAAGCGCAGCGAGATAATTGCCGTTGCGATTGGACCAGCGCGGCCCTTCATACAGCGAATTTGAGATATAATTGGCATAGACGCTGCCAGACCCGTTCGAAAGCAGCCCGCCCTCCTCGACGAAATTATACAGGAAATTGCCGATGATATCCGCCTGAGAGGAGGTAGAGCCGGTGGGAGTAAACGTGCCCGGCGCAATGTTGATGCCGCGCCGCTCACCGTGCTGGCTGAGATTATAGGCAAGTGTGACATAATCGGATGGCTTGATGAAAAGCGAATTGCAGTGCTGCCCTTCGCTATGCCCCGCATCCTCACAGATGTTGGGACCGATAATCGACCATTGAATGGTACAATTCTCGCACCCGGCCAGATTGACGCTCTCATCGGTCGCGAACATCGCAGAGACGTGATCGAAAATCTGGAAGCTGGTCGAATTTGTGCGCAGCGAATCTCCGTTATCGGAGATGCGGTCAGGATGCTCACCCAGCCGGGTCCGAATATGACGGATGATCGCGTGATCGCCGCCGAGGCGTGTATCGATAAGCGAATCCACCGGGCTGTATTGCGGGCCCAGACGAAATTCGATCCCGCCGGGAGATGACTGACCAGCGATGTAGATACCGGGATGGATTATCCAGGCCGAGCTTTGCAGGACGATCTGACCCGACACATCAAACACGCAATAGCGCGGCCGAGCGGCGGGAATGTAATAGGGTGAAGTGACTTCGCGAGCGAGCGCGCATTCCCGGTAGGTGATCTTGCCATCGCCAGGGATCGCGGAATCCTCAAGGCTGTTGATCTTGTAAACCACCGCATCGGGCGAGCGGACAGAAGCCTCCGCGCCAAATCCGATGGCCGTCGGGAAAGCTTTGGGATGATGCGCGGCATCGGGAATGTTGCCGTCATCCGGGTTCACGAACGCTGCACCGAATGTCGGCCCCGGTGTGGGCGTAGGCGTTGGAGTTGGAGTTGGCGTGGGTGATGGAGTTGGGGTCGGAGTTGGTGTGGGCGTCGGCGACGGAGTCGGGGTCGGGGTCGGAGTTGGGGTCGGTGTGGGCGAACCAGATAGAGCCAGATTGCTCTGCGTTACCCAGCCGTCCGATCCCGATGCGAAATCGACTTGCCACCATGTGAGGCCGTCTTGCGTAATCGGTCCGCCAATGATTGACCCAATTGCGCCCGGAGCTTTCAGTTCCAGCCTGACGCCGCCGACATTCGATCTCACCCAAACGTGGGATGCGACCTCGATATCGCAATTGATGGCGAAGGCCACGCAACCGCTGGATGGGGGAGGCGTTGGAGTGGGCGTCGGCGAAGGCGTGGGCGTGGGTGTGGGCGTCGGTGTTGGAGTTGGGGTGGGCGAAGGTGTAGGCGTAGGAGTGGGTGTCGGACTTGGGCTTGGAGTAGGCGTTGGCGACGGTGTCGGACTTGGGCTTGGAGTTGGGCTTGGAGTAGGCGTTGGCGACGGAGTAGGCACCGAAATCGCCTGCATGCTGCCCGCCACGAACCAGCCATCCGATCCGTTGTCAAAATCGACCTGCCACCAGACGAAGCCATCCTGCGTGATTGGCCCACCAATGATGGTGCCGGTTGCGCCTGGAGACTTGAGCTCCAGCTTCAACCCACCAACTGACGCGCGGACATGGTTGTGCCCGGTCACTTCGATGCGTGTACCGATCGCGATGGCGGTCGATTGCTGCAAGGCTGCCAGCATTGCCAAAGGCGAAGAGAAAAGCTGAGTTGTAGCGGTTGGGGCCAGCGCATACGCGCCGAGCGAGGCGGCGCCGACCGGGGCGAGAAACAGGAGAGCCGGTTTCATCAGGACGCCCCGGTTTCGTCAGCCTGCGAAACCTCGCAACGTTCATGAATGCCGCGCGTCGCGACACGCCCGCTTGATAGAATTCTCGCTGTGCACGTCATTTGCATCTGCCCATGAAGCCCGCACGCCAAAAGGCGGCGATCCTGCGTCATTTGTCGATGCGACCCAGTTATCTCGCTATGAAATTAACTAAGATAGGGACCATCCCACGCCGTCCGGTGCGGGACAATCGTCAATAGGGGTTAATGCGGCTTCCCATCCGGGTATCCGGCCATAACCTTGGGCGTCTGACGGGTGGGCATTGGTCTTCAGGTTGGCGATTTGCCCCCTAATCGCCCTCTAGCGGTTCATCCACTCGCATTGCTTCACCCGCAAGGCTCTCCGCCTCCAGCAGAAGCTCGTCATCGACCGCGCCCTGTGGCACCGCCTCGCGCCCGATCATCGTCATCACCGGCACGGCGAGCGGGCTGACCCGATCCAGCTCGACATGCAGCAATTCGCGCTCCGAGCGTTCGAGCAAATCCGCGAGGCGCCCAACGTCCGTCATCCGCGCGCGGGCATCAGCCCAGGCGGCCTCCAACAGCACGTGATCGGGCTCGTATTTCTTGAGCACATCGTAAATCAGGTCGGTCGAAAAGGTCACCTGCTTGCCCGTCTTGCGTTTGCCGGGATGCTGGCGCTCGACCAGTCCGCTGATCACCGCCACCTCGCGAAAGGCGCGGCGCAGCAGATGCGATTCCTGCACCCAATCGACAAACTCGTCGGTCAGGATATCGGGTGAGAGCAACGGCGCGGGGTCTTTGACCGGCTTCAGGCCCCAGACGCCGAGCGAGTAATCATTCGCGACGAAGCCGCCGGGCGCGAGACCCAGATCCTCCATCCGCCGGGTGATCAGCATGCCCAGGCTCTGGTTCGCGTTCCACCCTTCGAAGGTGTAATAGACGCTGTAATGTTTCTTCGCGTGCGGGAAACTTTCGACCAGCAGCTTACCCGGCCCCGGCATTTCGCTGCGCCAGTCCTGCACCTCGAGCCATTCGCGCACATCATCGGGGAAACGCCCCCAGCCCGCGCGGTCGATCAGCAATGCCTGCACGCGCCCCGCCAAATGCGTGGTCAGCGGCAGGCGCAGCCCGCCATAGCTCGGGATCGTGGCGGAGGATTTGGACGCGCGCACCACCAGATCCATGTCCTTCAGGCTTTCAACCTCCAGGCTCATGCCCGCAAAGAAGAACGTGTCGCGGGGCGAGAGCTGCGCGGCAAAGCGCTCCTCCACCTTGCCCAATTGCCGCCCGTTCTTGAACCGCACGGTGAGCATTTCCGCGTCAACAATAATCCCCGCATTCATCCGGTGACGCTGCGCATGCTGCGGGTGGGTCAGCCGCCAGGTGCCTTGACCTGGTGGAGACTTGTCGCGCGTGATCCGCTTGAATTTATCGTAAGCCTTCAGCGCATAGCCGCCATTCTCGACGAAGCTCAGCACCCGCTCGAAAGCGACCTCATCGACCCAGGCATAGGTCAGCGAGGAACGGATTTCGGCCAGCAGCTCATCCTCGCGAAAATCGCCCGCGCAGGCGCAGGCCATCACATGCTGGGCGAGCACATCCAGGCCCCCTTCGCGGAAATCCTCGCCGTCGCGTCGGCCTTCATCAACCGCATCTTTGGCTGCCGTCGCCTCGAGGAATTCGAAGCGATTGCCGGGGACCAGCAGCGCGCGGCTCGCCAGATCAAGCCGGTGATTAGCCCGGCCTATCCTTTGTAACAAGCGCGAGCTTCCTTTGGGCGCGCCCATCTGCACCACGCAATCAATGTCGCCCCAATCGACGCCCAGATCGAGGCTCGCGGTGCACACCAGCCCACGCAATTCGCCCGCCGCCATCGCGCTTTCGACCTTGCGCCGCGCCTCTTTCGACAGGCTGCCGTGATGCACACCGATCGGCAGATTGTCCTCGTTCACTTCCCACAGGCACTGGAAAATGAACTCGGCAAGGAAACGCGTATTGGTGAAGACAAGCGTCGTGCGATTGGCCTTGATCTCTTCATACAGCTGATCAACCGCCCAGCGCCCGGCATGGCCGCCCCATGGCACGCGCGCATCGACCGGGAGCAGAATGTCGACCTGCGCAGGCGCGCCTTCTTCACCCAGCACCAGCTCGGCGGCCGCGATCTCCCCGGTTTCGGTCGCTTCTTGAGGCGCAAGCCATTCGCGAAAGCTCAGCGGATTGGCCAGCGTTGCAGATAGTGCCACCCGCTGCACATCGGGCGCGAGGGTTTGCAACCGCGCGAGGCTGAGCGCGAGCAGGTCGCCGCGCTTGCCGGTCGCGAAGGCGTGAACTTCGTCCACAACCACGCGCTTGAGCGTGGAGAACAGCTCGAAGCTTTCCGGGTAGGACAGCAGCAGCGACAGGCTCTCCGGCGTGGTCAGCAGGATATGCGGCGGCTTGGTCCGCTGGCGTTTCTTCTTGTCGGACGAGGTGTCGCCACTGCGCGTCTCAACCCTTACATCGAGGCCAATCTCCTCAATCGGGGTCAGCAGATTGCGCTGCACATCATGCGCCAGCGCCTTTAGCGGCGAGACATAGAGTGTGTGCAGCCCCTCGAGAGGTTTGACGTCATTCAGCCGCGAGGGCGCAAAATCGGCGAGCGTCGGCAGGAACCCCGCGAGGGTTTTGCCCGCCCCCGTATCCGCCACCAGCAGCGCGTGATTGCCAGCCTCGGCTTGGCGCAGCATGTCCAGCTGGTGCCGCCGCACACGCCATCCGCGCGCATCGAACCACGCTTGTATTTCAGGCGGCAGAGTTGCGAAGGGATCAGGCGCGGTCACGCCCTACAGATGGCGCGCGCGTACTGATCCCGCAAGCTGTGGGCGCTTAATCAGAAGTTGTTGTTTGCAGCGGCTGGCTCAGATGTGGCCAGTTCCTCCGCGCTCACACCCAATAGACCCGCCAATTGCGATTGCTCACTTTCGCTCAACTCTGAAAACTTGCGTCCGACAGGGAATTGCTCTGTGATTTCGCCGATACTGCCGATCATATCGGGCATCCGCTCCATCATCGCGGGCATCATCTCATTCATGGCCTGCATCACCTGCGGATCGGCGTAAACGAGGAAGCTTTCCGCGGCATATTTGCTGCCAACCGGAGTGGAGAAATACGCATACATGTCGGTCAGCTCGGCTTCGGTAAAGCGCACGGCATAGGCCCGCGCCAACCCCGCGCGATAGGCCGGTTCAATATCGACCACGATTTCGCTGATCAGGTTGATCGTCATATCGCCCACAGCCTTGTTGCGCTCTGCCCCATTTGGATCGAGCAATTGCGCCGCTTCGGCGAGCTTCGCTTCGTCCACCCCGGCAAGATCAAGCGGGCTTAGCCCGGTCAGCTGGCCCACAGTCATAGCTGGACCGCCCAATGCGCCGCCGAACATCTGTTCGAACATCGGACGCATGGTCTCATCCATCATTTTGACATAGGTGCCCTCGGGAAACAGTTTGGCGACGACCAGCTTGGCCGCCGGAACGCGCACTTGCTGCTCAGCAGTCAGCGGATCAGCCGCCCCGAACATATCGCCGAACATCCCGCTCAGCGCCTCCATCTCAGCCGTGGCCTCTGCATCCTGCGCCGCAGCAGGCGTAGCCGTGAAAGCCAGCGCAAGGCCGGAAGCGGCCGCAATCAAAGTCTTCTTCATGGGTGCAATCCTTTTTGCCAAATTTGCTGCAAGTATAACTGCCATTCGTTAATGCCCGACGCTTTCGCCCCGTTCCAGCCCGGACAGCGCCAGCTGTTCATCAATCTGCGCCATCAGCCGCTCGAGACCCTCGGCGGTATCGCTTTCCGCGCGGGCAACCAGCACGTCTTGCGTGTTCGAGGCGCGCAGCAGCCACCAGCCATCCTTGGTGTTGACCCGCACGCCATCGGTGGCGTTGACGCTTTCGACCTCCGGCCCCGGATTTGTGGTCAGCCGCTCGCTCACCTCGGCAATTGCGGGAAACTTGCGCGTCTCATCCACCTGAAAGCGCATTTCTGGCGTATTGAGCATGTCCGGCATCGCGCTGCGCAGTTCCGTGACCGATTTGCCGAGCCGCGCGGAGGCCGCAATCAGGCGAATTCCCGCATAGAGCGCATCGTCAAACCCGTAATATGTATCGGCAAAAAAGACATGTCCGCTCATTTCACCGGCCAAAGGCGAGCCTGTTTCCTTCATTTTGGACTTAATCAGCGAGTGCCCGGTCTTCCACATCAGTGGCTGGCCGCCATGATCAGCGACATGATCGAACAGCGCGCGGCTGGCCTTCACATCGGCGATAATCGTCGCATTCGGGTGGGTTTTGAGGACATCCTCGGCATAAATCATCAGCAGCTGGTCGCCCCAGATCACCCGGCCCTCGCCATCGATCGCGCCGATGCGGTCGCCATCGCCATCGAAAGCCACTCCAAAATCGAGGTTCTTCTCCGCGACCAGCGCGCGCAAATCGGCCAAGTTGGCTTCGACAGTCGGATCGGGATGGTGATTGGGAAAATGTCCGTCAACTTCAGTGAAAAGCAGATGATGTTCCCCAGGCAGCCTGGCGGCCAGCGCCTCCAGCGCGGGTCCAGCGGCCCCGTTACCCGAATCCCATCCGACTTTGAGGTCAGCGAGGGCACCCCCCTCGATCCCGGTGAGCCCTCCGAGCATTCGCTCGACATATTCGCCGAGGATCTCGCGCTCGCTGACCTCCCCGTTTCCGTCGACCCATTGCCCGGCAGCGGCGATCTCGCCCAGGGCGAGGATGTCTTTCCCGAAGAACGGGCGCCCCTGAAATACCATTTTGAAGCCGTTATAATTGGCGGGATTGTGGCTGCCAGTTATCTGTATGCCGCCATCAATCTCTTTGGTTGAGGCCTCGGCGTAATACAGCATGGGCGTGGCCCCCATGCCGATCTTCACGACATCGCAACCGCTCGAGGTCAGCCCTTCGACCAGAGCATGTTCGAGCATGGGTGAGCTGACCCGACCATCATAGCCCACCGCCACGGTCTTGCCGCCGGCCTCGCGCAGCATCGTACCAAACGACCGACCAATGGCGCGCGCATCGTCTGGACCCAAGGTTTCGCCGATGATCCCGCGAATATCGTATTCCCTCAGGACGGTTGGGTGGAATTGGTGGTTCATATCGAATGCCTCATTTTGAGTGCCTCGATGCCGAGGCGTCGCGCCATGTGTGCAGCGCAATTATGTCAGTCTCTGGGTGGCCCCTCATCGCCAGAACCAGAACCAGAGCTGGGGCCGGAAACCGGATCGGGCAACTCATCATAGAGCAGATCGCGCGCAGCATTGGCCTCATGAACCTGCGCATTGGTGCCGCCCTTGTCGGGATGAACCATCGCAATCAGGCGCTTATGCGCAGCAGAGATTTCGTCATGGGTCGCGTTTTCTCGCACACCCAACAGCTTGCGCGCCTTGAAGATGGCTTGGCTGCGCGTGGTCGGCCCTTTGGCAAAATCCCACGGCCATTTGCCCAACGCCCAACGGAACAGCACGCAGACAAGCACCAGGATGACAGCAATTTTCAGCATTTGTCAGGCGAGCTCCATGCGTGATTGACCCCGTTCGAAGTCTGGCAGATTCAGTGATTTAAGCAAAGAGCGCAGCTCTTGCCGGGCGACAAGGTGGCTGGTGCCAAGCTCGCCCAGATGCCCCTTGTCGAGCAAGGTCAGCCCGGATGGAAACAGCTCGCGGTAGATAACCCGCTCCGACAGGCCCTGCGCCACGCGAAACCCGACGCGCTTGGACATCTCAGTGAGCGCTTTCTCGATCCGCGCCATATTGCGCGCCTCGACATGGCCGGTGCGGTTGCGCACCACGATCCAGTCCATTTCCGGGCGCTTTTCCGCCAGGGTTGCGCGGCTGCGCTTCATCCGCGCCTCCCAGATCAGCTCGGCGAAAAACGACAGCTTCTTGACCTTGAATGTCTCGGAATCGACCTGGCCGATCAGGTCGAAATCGACGAAGCTGTCATTCATCGGCGTCACCAGAGTATCGGCGTTTTCTGCCGCCGTCCGGGCCAGCGGATCGTCGCGGCCTGGATTATCGATGATGAGGAAATCGGCGTCTTTCTCCAGCCGCTCGATCGCCACCAGCAGCGCCTGCTCGCTGTGCCCACGAAACACCTCGCATTCGGGTGAAGGCAGCTCGATCTGGCGCCGCTGCCGGGTCGCTGCGCGGTTCTCCATATAGCGATCCATCGTGCGCTGACGCGGATCAAGATCGAGCGCCACCACCCGCGCGCCCATATAGGCGAGCGCCACCGCAATATGCACCGCAGTGGTCGATTTGCCCGTCCCGCCCTTCTCATTGGCAAAAACGATGCGGTGGGCGGTTTTTTTGGCCATAGGCCGAATCCTCGTTGCGCGTGGGTGATCTTGTAACCGCTGGCGAACAACGGCTAGTCGTAAATCACAGCGCATACCGAAAGGGCAAACCCGTGCAAACAGCAACGACGCTCGAAATGTTGAGAAAATCCGTCGCGGCTTTGCGCCAGGATGGTGCGCGGATCGGATTGGTGCCGACCATGGGGGCGCTGCATGAAGGGCATTTGACGCTGATGCGCGCCGCCCGGGCGCAATGCGATCACGTGGTCGCCTCGATTTTCGTGAACCCGACGCAGTTTGGCGAGGGCGAGGATCTGGACGCCTACCCGCGCCAATTGGCGGAAGATTCCGCCATGCTTGAAAGCGAAGGAGTGGCGCTGTTGTGGGCTCCCACGGTCGAGGCGATGTATCCGCCCGGCTTTGCGAGCAATATTGCGGTCAGCGGGGTCAGCGCCGGCCTGTGCGGGGCCGATCGCCCGGGCCATTTCGACGGGGTTGCCACGGTGGTGTGCAAGCTGTTCAACCAGGTTCAGCCTGACATGGCGTTCTTTGGCGAGAAGGATTGGCAGCAGCTCGCAGTGATCCGCACGATGGCGCGCGATCTCGACCTTACCGCCCCGCATGTCGACCAGATCATCGGTGTGCCGACCGTGCGCGAGGCGGATGGCCTGGCGATGAGCAGCCGCAATCGGTATTTATCGGCGGGGAAACGCGCAGCCGCCGCCACTCTGCCACAAGCCATGAAAGAAGCGATTGCGCGGATCGAGGATGGCCAGGAGGTTACGCCCAGTTTGGCAGCGCTGGAAGACGCGCTGCTAGGTGCAGGGTTTTCGAGCGTCGATTATGCCGCGCTCGCCGATGCCATGTCGCTGACCCCGCTTCACGCAACGACAGGTGCCCCCGCCCGCCTGCTGGTCGCAGCACGGATCGGCGGCACCCGCCTGATCGATAATATGGGTGTCGAGGCGCGGGTGGCCCGGAACGCAGTGGCAAACTCAAAATCGCGTTGACGTGACGCCATTAGCCGTGGCAATGGCGCAGCGCCCAAAGAGGCGACGCCGTGAGCGGGTATAGCATAGTGGTAATGCTCTAGCCTTCCAAGCTAGCTAGAGGGGTTCGATTCCCCTTACCCGCTCCAAGATTCTATCGTCCGATGCGACCGAAAACAAAGAGGGGTTCGATTGTCCTCGCTGCGCTCGTTCGTCTGCGACTCCCCCTTACCCGCTCCAAGAGCTCCATTTGATAATGGCCCAGCCACCCGCGCCCTCCACCCTTCCACCCGGAGCCTACCGGGATACAATCCGGGTGGAAGGGTGGAGGGTGCGGGCGGCCTGGCATCGTTAGAATTGCCTCCCCCCAAACTTTTCTACCCTTGCCATGTCAGGCATAGGCTCTAGCTGGACCTGTATGCGTACGCTTACCCACCTCGAACGGCTCGAAGCCGAAAGCATTCACATCTTCCGCGAAGTCGTGGCCGAAGCTGAAAAGCCGGTCATGCTCTATTCGGTCGGCAAGGATTCGTCCGTAATGCTGCATCTGGCGCGCAAGGCATTCTATCCAGCGCCGCCGCCCTTCCCGATGTTGCATGTGGCGAGCGGCTGGGATTTCCAGGCGCTGCTCGATCACCGTGACAAGACAGTGGAAGAATACAGTCTCGACCTGATCGTCGCCCAGAACGACGACGCCGAGGAACAGGGCATCAACCCGTTCGACACTGGCAGCGCGCTTTACAGCCAAGCGCAGCTAACCGATCCGCTCAAAGCTGCGCTTACCAAACATGGTTTTGACGCAGCCTTTGGCGGCGGACGCCGCGACGAGGAAAAGGCCCGCGCAAAAGAGCGCGTCTTCACT
>JBCBDF010000034.1:0-13488 GCA_038529875.1 Pseudomonadota bacterium
CGTTTGCAGGGCGCGCAGCAGACGAGTTTGGGCCTCCGCCGGCATATCGCCGATTTCGTCGAGAAACAGGGTCCCGCCATTGGCCTGTTCGAACTTGCCGATCGCCTGCGCAATTGCTCCGGTAAATGCGCCCTTTTCATGCCCGAACAGCTCGCTCTCGATCAGATCAGCTGGAATTGCCCCGGCATTCACAGCCACAAACGGACCTGTGCGGCGTGAGCCAAGCTCGTGAATGGCCTCTGCGACCAGTTCCTTGCCCGTGCCGCTCTCGCCGGTAACCAGCACCGTAAGGTCGTTGCGCAGGACCCGCGTGATCATGCGGTAGACGCTCTGCATCGCCTGACTGCGCCCGACGAGCGGCATCCCGTCACCCTCTGCATTGGGCGCGGCGGCAGGTTGGGACCGTTGCCCGGCTGCCTGACGCACGGCCTGCACCAGCTCATCCAGGTCGAAGGGTTTGGGGAAGTATTCGAACGCGTCGCTGTCCGAAGCGCGCACGGCCGTATCGAGGGTGTTTTGCGCGGACAGGACGATCACAGGCATTTCCGGCGCACGCGATTTGACATCGGGCAGGCTCGCCAAGCCATCCCCATCTTCCAACATGACATCGGTGAGCATCACGTCAAAGCTCTCCGCATCGAGCAAGCGGTTGCGCGCGGAAATGCTGGTGCAACGATCAATAGCAAACCCGTCATCCTCCAGCGCAGCGATGATCACCGTCGCAATTGCGCTGTCGTCCTCGACCAGCAAGATCTTGCCGCTCATGCTCGCGCTCCCGCGTCAGCGAGCCGCAAATGCAGGCGGAAATGGGTCTGTTTGGCTCGGCCGTCGCGTTCATGGCTGATACGACCCTCCATATCGCGAACGAGCTTTCGCACGAGGGCCAGCCCCAACCCCTGGCCTGACTTCTTGGAGGAGACAAAGGGTTCGAACACGTGGTCGCGCAGGGCCTGGTCAATTCCTGGCCCGGTGTCGCTCACGGTGATCTCGATCGGCAAACGGACGCTGCGGCCCATGCGGATCGCGTTGAACGCAAGCCCGCTGACGAACCGCGTTTGGACCGTGATTGCCGGGCTTTCTCCGTCCTGGGCCGCATCGCGGGCATTGGAGATGAGGTTGATCAGAACCTGCTCCAGCGCATCGCGATTGGCAAGAACAGGCGGCAGCGAGGGATCGAACTCTTCGTGAATCTCGACACCGTTCGCACCCGCCGCCCGAACAGTGGCAATGGCAGATCGGATTGCCTCGTGCGGATTGCACGGGGCGGCCGGTTCGCTCTGAGTGCTGCCCAATTGCTGCATACGATCGATCAGGCGGGCTATACGGTCCACCTCGTCGGTAATCATGCGCGCCAGCGGCTTGTCTGCCTGGGGCAGTTTGCGCGCGGCCAATTGCCCCGCCCCGCGAATGGCGGAAAGCGGGTTCTTGATCTCATGGGCCAGGATTGACGGCGCGCCCAGGGTCGCTCCAGCCTGCTCATCTCCGCCGGTATCGTCTCGTGCACTCTCAGATAGCGTAATTACGCGCCAGCCCGGATGGTTGATCAGCGGAGAGATGGTCAGATTGACCCGCCGCTCGCTGCCATCGACCCTCAGGCCGACATCGCGCGCAACAACAGCGTCATCGCTGTCCCTGATACGCTCCAGCACGCGCGGATCGAGCAATTCGGCCACCTCGCGTACGGGTCGCCCGATCAGGCGCTTGGCGCTTTGGCCAAGCAGGCTCTCGGCTGCATGATTGACTTCGGCAATGCGAGCTTCCGGATCGACCAGGACCATCGCGAAGATCAGCCCGCCGATCTGCGCGGCGGCATCAGGCTTACCTGAGGGGCCGGTATGCGGCTGTGCCTCGGCCACGCTCACGCGGCCCGGCGGCGCAGGAATGGCTCATAAAAGCGTTCAATCTCGCCGAGAACCTGATCGGCATCATCGATGAAATTGGCCTTGTTGCGGAACTCGGCAGAGCCATGCATTCCCTTGGTATACCAACCAATATGCTTGCGCGCGATTTTGGTCCCGACCTCGCGGCCGTAATGGTCGAGCATACGTTCATAATGCTCGACAAGGGTCTCATATTGCTCGTCAAAGCTGGGAGATTCGAGCTTCTCGCCGGTCCGCCACCAATACATGACCTGCCCCAACAGCCAGGGCTTGCCATAGGCGCCGCGACCGATCATCAGCCCGTCAGCACCCGATTGCTCAAGCGCCTTGGCCGCATCATCAATCCCGCAAATATCACCATTGACGATGACTGGGATTGATACCGCTTCTTTAACCTTTCGGATGAAAGACCAATCAGCACTGCCCTTGTACATCTGGTTGCGCGTGCGTCCGTGGACGGTGATCATCTTGACGCCCAGATCCTCGGCAATTCGCGCCATTTCCGGGGCGTTGAGGCTGTCATGGTCCCAGCCCATGCGCATTTTGACCGTCACCGGCACATTAACGGCATTGACGGTCGCTTTCATTAGCTCCGTCGCCAGTGGCACTTCGCGCATCAGCGCGCTGCCGGCCATGCCATTGGTGACCTTGCGCACAGGACAGCCGAAATTGATGTCGATGATCGAGGCCCCGCGGTCTTCGTTGAGCTTCGCCGCCTCGCCCATGCTTTCCGGGTCGCAACCGACCAACTGCATCGAAACCGGTTCCTCAATCGGATCCCACGCAGCCTTTTGAATGGATTGCCGCGTTTCGCGAATAGCAGCCTGGCTCGCGATCATCTCTGTCACGTTTAGGCCCGATCCATAGCGGCGCACGAGCGTGCGGAACGGCATGTCGGTAACGCCGGTCATCGGCGCGAGCAGCACGGGGCTGTCGATCCGCACAGGGCCGATATCAATCGGCTTGCAAGCCGGAGGTGGAGGAAGCGAGGTCATACTTGGTTTGGTTCGTGCCTAAAATTTGGGCAGCGCATAGTGGATTGCGCAAAATCCGTCCAGACCCTAAGCGCGCGGGCGACCATGAATAATGCGCCCACCCCTCCCCCATTTGCTGCGATTGTTGTTGCCGCTGGCAAGGGTCTGCGTGCGGGCGGTGAGTTGCCAAAGCAATTCAGGAACTGGCGCGGTAAGCCGCTGATCCGGCATTCGGTCGAGGCTTTGACCGGGGCAGGAGCAGAGCGGGTTTTGGTCGTCCTGGCTGAAGGAACGCAGGAATTAGCCGAACAGGCGCTGTCGGGAATTGCCAATCTGACATTTGTTGGTGGCGGCGTAACGCGGCAGGAATCGGTGCGCAATGGATTGGAGGCTATGGCTGAGGACGCTCCTGAGCTCGTCTTGATCCATGATGCCGCGCGCCCTGATCTGCCGATTGAAGTGGTCGAAAGGCTGGTTGCGGCGCTTTCGCAGCATCCCGGAGCGATCCCTGTGCTACCGGTGGTCGACAGCCTTGCAGTTTCTGGCAACGGCGAAATCATGGCCGGGAAAGCTGAGCGCGAAACATTACGGCGGGTGCAGACGCCGCAAGCATTCAGATATGCCGACATCCTTGCAGCCCAACGGGCATGGTCGGGCGAGTTAAATGCTGGCGACGATGCGCAGGTGCTTACCGCAAATGGGGGTTCAGTTGCGCTGGTCCAAGGCGACGAACGCCTCAAGAAGTTCACATTCGCGGAGGATTTCGTGACCCCAAATTCAGCGCCTTTCCGAATTGGCCAAGGCTTCGACGTTCACCGCCTGGTTGCGGGTGAGGAATTGTGGCTTTGCGGAGTACAGATTCCGCATGACAAAGGGCTATCGGGCCACAGCGATGCCGATGTTGCGCTGCATGCGATTACGGACGCGGTGCTCGGCGCAATCGGCAATGGCGATATCGGAACGCACTTCCCACCCAGTGACCCGCAATGGGCCGGTGCACGCTCAGCGCAATTCCTGGAACATGCGGTAAAGCTGGCGGACGAAGCCGGGTATGCGATTGGTAACATCGACCTCACCCTTATCTGTGAGGAACCCAAAATCGGCCCGCACCGTTCATCAATGAGAGAGGCGATCTCCTCTATGACCGGGCTCGAAATGAACGCCATTAGTATCAAAGCAACTACGACTGAGAGGCTGGGCTTTACCGGACGCGGCGAAGGTATTGCGGCGCAGGCTATTGTCGGCCTGAGCGCGGCGCAGGTTTAAGAGGTACACAGGAACATGAAACGCACACTTACGAAAACGGCGGCTTGCGCCTTAGCCACAAGCGCCCTCATGCAAGCGCAAATCGCACAAGCTCAGGAAGCATGCGTTGTGCAGCAAGACCTGACCGATGCTGTGATCTACGCCATGCCGGTTCTGGCTGATGCGTTTGATACGGCCTGTTCCGCAGAGCTTGCGCCAGATGGTTTCTTTGCGACCCAGCGTCAGGAATTCATCGCGCCCTATGCCGCACTAGGTGACGAAACCTGGCCGGGTGCGTCTCGTGTGTTGAACACATTTGTCACGGCCGGCTCGACAGGCGAGAACGGCATGCCCGGCCTCGCCGAGATTTTTGGCAATCAATCGCCGGAGACAGTTCGCCCGTTTATCGATGCGATGTTAGGCACAATGGTTGTCAGCGAGATCAAGCCAAAAGATTGCGGCAAGATCGAACGTGGCCTTGAACTAATGGCTCCGCTCCCGCCTGAAAACATGGGCGGTTTGGTCACCTTTCTGATGGATATGGCCGAAGTGAAAAATCCCAGAATCTGCCCGTTGGAAGGGGAATGACCGACAGCATGCTTCCTGCTGACGTAATTGCGCTGGCTCAGCGCGTTGTCGATGAAAACAAGGCCGCTGGCCGCGTGCTCGCTTGTGCGGAAAGCTGCACGGGTGGCTTGGTTGCCGCAGCACTGACCGAAATTCCTGGTTCCTCTTCCGTACTCGATCGCGGATTTGTAACCTATTCGAACGAAGCCAAGATGGAATCACTCGACGTCGCGCAGGACATTATCGAAACGTTCGGTGCTGTTTCCATCGCGTGCGTTTGGGCGATGGCTCAGGGAGCGTTGCGGAACTCAAACGCCGATTGTGCAGTCGCGATCAGCGGCGTTGCCGGTCCTGGCGGTGGCACAGAGCTAAAGCCGGTCGGAACTGTCGTTTTCGCGCGTGCAATTCGCAATTCGGACGGAGAGCCCGAAGGCGAGCTCAAGCATTTCGATGTGAAGGATCGCGCCGCGATCCGCCATCAGGCGACGCTGGTCGCACTCGAATTGCTGCTGCCATAAAGCACTGCTGCGCGCTGCTCAAAGGCCTCGACCATTCGGCGAAAGGCGCGGTCGAAATACTGTCCCGCAAGCGCTTCGAACATGCGGTTCTTGAAAGTGAAATCCACAGCAAAATCGATTTCGCACCCGCCATCATCGGTTGGCCGGAAGATCCAGGTGTTGTCGAGATCCTTGAGCGGACCGTCCATGTAATGCACGTCGATTAGTTTGGCCCGTTCCTTGTGAACACGCGACGTAAAGCTTTCGCGCAGGCTCTTGAAGCCGACCACCATGTCGGCAATCATTTCGGTTTCGCTATCAGAGCGCACGCGGGTCGCAACCACCCACGGCAGGAACTCGCGATAACGCGCCACGTCCGCGACCAGATCGAACATCTGCTCTGCGCTGTAAGGCAATCGTCGTGTTTCGCGGATACCGGGCATTAGATCGAGAGATGGTCCGCCTTGCGGTTTGCGGCATCCTGTTTGGCGAACTTTTCCGCCCGCGCCGCCTTCATTTGCGCGAAGTCTTCGCCCGCATGATAGCTTGAGCGGGTGAGCGGGCTGGAGGCGACCTGAAGGAAGCCCTTTGCCCGAGCAATAGAGCCATAAGCGTTGAACGCCTTGGGCGTCACAAAATCCTCCACAGTCGCATGTTTCGGCGTTGGCTGGAGATACTGCCCCATCGTGATGAAATCGATGTCTGCGCTGCGCATGTCATCCATTACCTGGTGCACTTCGAGGCGCTCTTCGCCCAAGCCCAGCATGATGCCGGACTTCGTGAAGATCATCGGATTGTGGCTCTTGACCTCTTCCAGCAGGCGCAACGAAGCGTAATAGCGCGCACCAGGGCGGATGGTGGGGTAGAGCCGCGGAACTGTTTCCAGATTGTGGTTGTAAACGTCCGGCCCCGCTTCGCAGATCGCCTCAACAGCAGGGCGCATCTTGCCACGGAAGTCGGGCGTCAGGATCTCAATGGTCGTGTTCGGTGTGGTCCGGCGCAGAGCCTCGATCACCTTCACGAACTGCCCTGCCCCGCCATCGGGCAGATCATCGCGATCGACGCTGGTGATGACAATGTGCTCAAGGCCCATCTTGGCAGCGGCAATCGCGGTATGCTCAGGCTCCAGCGGGTCGACCGCGCGTGGCATCCCGGTTTTCACGTTGCAGAACGCGCAGGCTCGTGTGCAGACATCGCCCAGGATCATGACGGTGGCGTGCTTCTTGCTCCAGCACTCGCCGATATTAGGGCACGCTGCCTCCTCGCAGACGGTGTTGAGGTTGAGCTCGCGCATCATCTTGCGCGTTTCCTGATAACCTTCGCTTACCGGTGCGCGCACGCGGATCCAATCAGGCTTCCTTTGACGCGGTGGGCGCTGCTCCGGCGGTTGGCCCGATGATTGGCCCGATGATTGGCTGGGCGAGTTGGCGAGGTCGTTCATGATTGGTCATTTAGGCAATGCGCCTGGTATCCGCAATGCCCGGAAATGCTGGGCATGATTGATGCAACTCACCTTGTGACTTTTGCAATGCCCCACTAGGCCGTAGCGTCATGGACGCAGCAACTCTTCAGACATTTACTTCGCCCGTTGTGTTGTTTTTCGTATTGGGTTTGCTTGCAGCCTTTGCACGATCCGACCTCGCCATTCCTGAGGCTATCGCCAAGGGCATGTCGCTCTATTTGATGGCCGCAATCGGCCTGAAAGGCGGCGTAGCGGTCTCAAAGTCCGGGGTTGATTCGACAGTTCTGATAGCCCTTGCCTTAGGGATCGCGGCGAGTTTCCTGATGCCCTTCCTCGCTTATGCTGTGCTCAAGGGCTTCGGTAAGCTTGAACGGATCAATGCCGGCGCAGTCGCGGCGCATTACGGCTCGGTCAGTGTGGTCACCTTTGTCACTGCGGTCGAGATCCTGGAGGCGCAGGGCAAACCACCCGGCGGCTATATGGTTGCGGTGATGGCGGCGATGGAAACACCCGCGATCCTGACCGGACTACTTCTGGCGCGCGGTATGGGTTCCAAGGACGGCCAGAAGACCAGTGAACTGTTGCACGAGGTGTTTTTCAATGCTTCGGTGGTGCTGCTGCTCGGCGCATTCGCAATTGGGATCATCGCAGGTGAGGATGGTTTCAGCGAAGTCACACCGTTCTTTGAGGCCGGTTTCAAAGGCGTGTTGTGCCTCTTCCTGCTCGATATGGGCTTGATTGCCGCGCGGCGGATTATGGATGCGCGGGCGATAACATGGCGCCTTGTTGTGATTGCGATTGGCTTGCCGCTGGTGAACGGTGCCATCGGTACTGCCGCAGCAGCGGCGTGCGGACTGGATGTAGGCTCGGCGGCAGCGCTCGGTGTGCTATGCGCCAGCGCGAGCTACATTGCGGTGCCAGCGGCGATGCGGCTCGCTCTGCCAGAGGCGGACCCGGGTATTTACCTCACCATGTCGCTATCCATCACCTTCCCATTCAACATCCTGATCAATATCGGCCTTATCAGCATGCTCGCCAGCGCGCTGACCGGAGTGGGAGGAGCCACACCATGATCGAAACAGTCATTCGCAAGCGTATCGAAATCCTGACGGATACCGCGCTTTTGAGCCGCGTGACCGATGCAGTCGACAAGGTCGGCATCACGGGCTGGACTGTAGTGCCGGTGAACTCGGGTAAGGGCCGCGATGGGCGTTGGCGCGAAGAACGCGTGATGGGCACGGACAAGGTCTTCGTGTTGACCATCGCATCCGAAGAAAGGGCACAGGCCCTGGCGGAAGAACTTGCCCCGGTTCTCACCAAATATGGTTTCATCCTCAGCATGTGGGATGTGGAGGTCATTCGCGGGGAGCGCTTCTGATGCCTGAGTTTGCTGAACTTCTCAAAGGCTATGAGCGCTTTCGCGAACAGGCCTATCCCGCGCAGCGTGCCCGCTTTGATCGCCTGGTTGCCGAGGGGCAGCATCCTAAGTTGATGATTATCGGTTGCAGCGACAGCCGGGTCGATCCTGCGCAAATTTTTGACGTTGATCCGGGCGATATCTTTGTGGTGCGTAATGTTGCAGCGTTGGTGCCTCCATTTGAGACGACGCCAGGGCACCATGGTGTCTCAGCTGCGGTCGAATTCGCCGTGCAAATGCTCGAAGTGAAGCAGATCGTTGTAATGGGCCACGGCATGTGCGGTGGATGCAAGGCGTCGCTCACTCAGGACTTTGACGAGGAAGAACCCGGCGCTGGCGGCTTTATCGCTGACTGGATCAAATTGCTGGACGATGTACGGGGCCCGGTTGCCGAGCAGTTCGGGACCAGCGGGCGCGAGGCAGAACGGGCGATGGAGCTTGCGGCGGTCAAACTGAGCCTCAGCAATTTGCGGACCTTTCCGTGGGTTCACGAAAAAGAGTTGAGCGGCGATCTCAAACTGCGCGGGGCGTTTTTTGCGATTTCAGAAGGAGTTCTGCAGGTTCTCGACGAGTCCAGCGGGGAATTCCTGCCCGCTCAGTAGGTTCGCACTTGTGTGCCCCGCCCCGCAACGGCATTTAGGCGCTCATGTCAGATATAGAGCTCAAGAACATCGCGCTGCTGATCGATGCAGACAACACCACACCTCAGGGCATCGATCCGGTGCTGACCGTGATGGCCGAACTTGGCCAGGTCAATATCCGCCGCGCCTATGGCAATTTCGCCAAGGACAATCTTGCCCGCTGGGACACAATCACCAACAAATTCGGCATCCGTCCGCAGCAGCAATTCGACGTATCGAAGGGCAAGAATGCGACCGATATGGCGATGACGATCGATGCGATCGATCTGCTTTATCAGGGCAAAGTCGATGGCTTTGGCATCATGACCTCGGATAGCGATTTCACCCCGCTTGTTACGCGGCTGAGGCAAGACGGAATTCTCGTTTACGGTTTCGGAGAACACAAAACGCCAGAAGCCTTTAAGGCGGTTTGCACGCGCTTTATCGAGATCAAGAAACTGATCGCCAACTACGCTGCCGATCGCCCAGGTGAGCGCGAGACGGAGAAGGCCGAAAGCGCCGGTCAGGTCGATGAAGACCTGATGGAGCTGATTACGGCGGCCTATTCAGAGGCGAAGCGCGACGATAAGGGCTTTACCCGCCTCTCTCAGCTGGGGCAGATCGCGGGTAACCGCTCCAGTTTCGATGTGCGCAATTACGGCTTTAAGAGCCTGAATGACCTGTTTGATTCGCTTGAGAATTTCAAGATCGAACGCCGCGACGACAACCAGATCTACGTGAAGCGTTTGCGTTAACTCCTTCAGCGCTACGGCCACAAAAAGGGCGCCGGGAGAATGAACTCCGGGCGCCCTTTCTTATTCGGTGAAATGAGCGGGATTATCCGCCCACCGTTTCAGCTGGTTCCGTGGCAGGAACTGCCGCCGAAGCCGCGCCGCCTTCTTGATCAGCATAGGCTGCCCAGAGCTGAGCGATTGGCTTGCGACTGCCTTCTACCTTGGCAAAGGTCGCTTGTGCTTCGCCAAATTGCCCCAGGCCCGCCTGCGCGATGCCAAGACGGGTTTGTGCTTCGGAAGTGTCGACACCAGCCATCTCAAGCGCCTTCTGATAGAATTCCGCTGCCTTGGTGTATTCGCCGTAGCTGAGGAAAACATCGCCAGCGATCATCACGGTGCGTAGGTCTGCGCCAGCAGCCTTCGCATCGCGCTCCAGCGCGGGCAGATCTTCACGGTCAGCCGCCAGCCGCCCTTCAGCAATCTGCAGCGAGTCCGCGACGTAGATGTCGTCACGGGTTACCGTTCCATTGCCGTAAGCCTCTTGGATAACATCATAGACTTCCTTCGGCAGGCGGCGGGCATCGGCAGCTTCGATATACTCGATATAGTCATTCTTATCGCTAAATGTGCCGGCCTTGTGGCCCAGACGCATAAGGTCGAGCATCAAAGGCGCTTCGAATTCATTGAGGTTGCGCGTCAGATTGATGGCATCGCGCCAATTACCCTCTGATGGGTAATCCTGCACCCAGCCGATGGTGAAGTCATACACTTCGGGCTGAATTTCGTTGTTATAGGCGACCGTCAGACCACGGCGATACCACTGCTCGTCAACTGGTTGACCAGCGCTTTTTTGAGCTTCGATTGCAGTTTTGAGGTAGCCCAGGCCCTCGCGATAGCTTTCTTCAGAAAAATAGCTTTCCGCCATCGCGACCTGCATATCGGAGAGTGAGACGGAGTCTGATGTGAAATTAGCGTCGATCGCTGCCTGCAAATAGGTCCGAGCCTTGGCGTAGTCTTCCTGCACATTGGCCAGCTGGTAAGCGATGAAGTTGAAACGACCGACATTTTCAGGCGGAACTTTGTTGCTGGCCAGCATCATTCCCATGCCCTGCGATTGCAGCACGCGATCATTGGTCTTGGCACCGGCGTTGTAGATGAGACCGCCAGCGGCGTATTTGTCGTCGTCAGTGGTCGCGAGCGGAATCAATGCCGTGAGCTGCGGTTTGAGCGAGGCGACATCAGCGCCCTCAGCATTCACCTGCTCGTTGAGCGGCTGATAAGCTTCCACGAATGCTTCCGAGTAATCAGCCTTCGCCTCCTTGTCGTTCTTTTTTTTCTGCGCGTGTGCTGTGTCAGCGAAGCCGATTGTGCCGACAACCGCCGTACCGGTGGCAAGCGCAATTGCGAGGGCCAGATGCGAGCCGGTCTTTTTGCTGCGGGCAGCGCCCATGTTGAAAATCCGCATGTGAGTGTTCTCCTGAAACAATTTGGATGAGGCGCGTTTTATCGCGCTAGTGATTCATCTCTGTGGGCCGCAATGAACGCAGGCGCGCAGATTTGCAATTATGTGTTAGATGATGCGGCCTGAATGGCCTTTGAATGGTTCTGCAGCTGCGCCGAATGGCGAGCGGTGATGCAATTAGCCCACCAAGTGTGGAAAAAGAGGGATTCGGGCCCGTTTATGCCCCGTTCGGCGTGGTGAAAAGGCCCGCCGACGCCTACATTGTCGCCATATAGAGCCCCTATAAAACAAGCATAGAAACGGCTGAATTTTGAGCGACGATAACGAAACCCTTCCCGCCCCTGCTCCAATGGGTGAATTTGAGCGCATCGACATCGTCGATGAGATGAAGACGAGCTACCTCGATTACGCGATGAGCGTGATCGTCAGCCGCGCTCTTCCCGACGTGCGCGACGGCCTGAAGCCGGTGCACCGCCGCATCTTGTACGCCAGTCAGGAAGGCGGTTTTGTCGCGGGCCGCCCGTATCGCAAGAGCGCCAAGATTGTCGGCGATGTGATGGGTAACTACCACCCGCACGGCGACAGCGCGATTTATGATGCGCTCGCTCGTATGACCCAGGATTGGTCGATGCGGGTGCCGCTGGTCGATGGCCAGGGCAATTTTGGCTCGATGGACCCCGATCCGCCTGCGAGCATGCGCTACACTGAGGCGCGGCTCGCGCGGGTCGCAAACACCCTGCTTGATGATCTCGACAAGGATACCGTTGATTTTGCGCCCAACTATGATGGGCAGTTGGAAGAGCCCACCGTCTTACCTGCGCGTTTCCCGAACCTGCTGGTTAATGGCGCTGGCGGGATCGCGGTCGGCATGGCGACCAATGTACCGCCGCATAATCTCGGCGAAGTGATCGATGCCTGTTTTGCCTTCATGGACAATCCAGCGATCACGACCGAGGAATTGATCGAATATGTACCAGGGCCTGATTTCCCCACGGCTCCGCTAATCCTGGGCACTTCGGGTGCGAAATCCGCCTACACGACTGGGCGTGGCTCAATCATGATGCGGTGCCGCCATGAAATCGAGACCAAGCGCGGCGATCGTGAGAGCATTGTGCTTACTTCGATACCCTACCAAGTTGGTAAGTCCGGGTTGGTCGAGAAGATCGCGGAGGCCGCGAAGGACAAGCGGATCGAAGGTATTTCCGACATCCGCGATGAAAGCTCCCGCGAGGGTGTGCGGGTGGTCGTCGATTTGAAGCGTGATGCGAGCGCCGAAGTCGTGCTCAACCAGATGTGGCGTTACACGCCGGCCCAATCGAGCTTCCCCGCCAATATGCTGGCGATCCGTGGAGGCAGGCCAGAGACGCTGACGCTGCGCGACATTATCCAGTCGTTCATCGGCTTCCGCGAAGAGGTCATCACTCGCCGTACCAAGTTCGAGCTGAACAAGGCACGTGAGCGCGCCCACCTGTTGCTTGGCTTGGTGGTTGCGGTTTCAAACCTAGATGAAGTTGTCGCAATGATCCGCGGCGCGGCCAATCCGGCCGCAGCGCGCGCGACCTTGCTCGCCAAGGAATGGCCGATTGGGGATATCGCGCAATATATCCGCCTGGTCGAAGCGATCGAACCTACCGCCGATCAGGAAGGCGGGACTTACTCGCTGTCCGAACGGCAGGTTAAGGCGATCCTTGAACTTCGCTTGCACCGTCTGACCGCTCTTGGTCGTGACGAAATTGGCGAAGAGCTGAAAGAGCTTGCAGATAAGATTGAGGAGTTCCTTTCGATCCTGGCCGACCGGGTGAAGCTCTATGCGGTGATGCGCGAAGAGCTGGAAGAAGTGCGCGCAACCTACGCAACGCCGCGCGTTTCCGAAATTGCGCCAGCTTGGGATGGCCTCGATGATGAAGACTTGATCGAGCGCGACGAAATGGTCGTGACGGTCACCCATGACGGATATATCAAGCGCACCCCACTCTCGACCTTCCGTGCGCAGAATCGCGGTGGCAAGGGTCGCGCTGGCATGTCCACCAAGGATGAGGACGCAATCGCCGAAATGTTCGTCACATCGACGCACAATCCGGTGCTGTTCTTCTCCACATCGGGCAAGGTGTACCGCATGAAAGTCTGGAAGCTGCCTGAAGGTGGCCCAACGACGCGTGGGCGGCCGATAGTCAACCTTCTGCCATCGTTAGATGATGGTGAGACAATCCGCACCGTGCTGCCCCTGCCCGAGGATGAGGATAGCTGGGAAGCGCTCTCGGTCGTGTTCGCTACGGCCAAGGGCAGCGTCCGCCGTAACTCGATGGGGGCGTTCACGAACATTCCCTCAAACGGCAAGTTTGCGATGAAATTCGATCCCGAAAGCGAAGACCGCCTGATCGGTGTGGCTTTGCTTGAGTCGACCGACGATGTCCTGCTTGCATCGCGGATGGGTAAGGCGATCCGTTTTGCCGGGACCGATGTGCGCGCGTTCACCTCACGCACGTCGACGGGCGTGCGCGGCATGAAGCTGAAACCAGACGACGAGGTTGTCTCGCTTTCGATCCTTGGTGCTACAGGCACCACCGCAGAGGAGCGCGAGCAATATCTCAAGTTTGCGCCCTGGAAGGCTGATAAGGAAGGCGAACCCG
>JBCBDF010000035.1:0-13359 GCA_038529875.1 Pseudomonadota bacterium
CGTCCATCTCTTGGCCGCGTCCTTTTCCTTACCGGCGGCAAAGAACAGGCCATCGTCCGGGCCAAGGCCCAGCTCTTCATACAGCTCAGCCATCAGATCGGGACCATGGTTTTTGGCAATCGGTCCGCCGAACTCACCGCCCTTGCGGGTGACATAGCCAAGGCCAGCAAAGCCTTCGCCGCGCGCCCAATTGTTCATATCGTCGAAGAACTTACGGCTCTTCTCACTAGTCTTTGGCGCAGGCACAACGCGCACCACGCCGCCGCCGCCAACGATCTTTTCAAACAGGCCAAAGCCAGACTTCTCAAAGTGGCTCGTGACATCCGTGATCTCCAGCGGATTGCGCAGGTCCGGTTTGTCCGTGCCGTATTTGAGCATCGCCTCGGCATAGGGAATGCGCGGGAAGTCGCCCGATGCGGTTACCGTCTTGCCGTCCGCGAACTCTGCGAACACGCCCGCCAGCACAGGCTCAAGCGCCTGGAACACGTCTTCCTGCGTGACGAAGCTCATTTCAAAGTCGAGCTGGTAGAATTCGAGGCTGCGATCGGCGCGCAGGTCCTCATCGCGGAAACACGGCGCTATCTGGAAATAGCGGTCAAAGCCCGACACCATCAGCATCTGTTTGAACATTTGCGGCGCCTGCGGGAGCGCGTAGAAATTGCCCGGATGCATACGGCTGGGCACGAGGAAGTCGCGCGCGCCCTCTGGTGAGGAAGCCGTCAGGATCGGAGTCTGGAACTCGGTGAAGCCCTGATCGATCATCCGCTGGCGCAACGAGGTGATAACTTTCGAACGCAGCATGATATTGCGGTGCATCGTCTCGCGCCGCAGATCGAGAAAGCGATAGCGCAGGCGAATGTCTTCCGGATATTCCTGCTCACCTGCGACTGGCATAGGCAGCTCTTCCGCTGCGCTCTGCACGGTAACGCCGCGCGCGAACACTTCGACCATGCCAGTGGCAATCGCGGGATTCACGGTATCCTCGCTGCGCGCCTTCACCTCGCCATCGATAGTAACCACCGATTCAAGCCGCAGCTTGTCGAGCACCGGAAGCGCGGGGGAATCAACATCCGCGACAATCTGCGTGATCCCGTGATGGTCGCGCAAATCGACAAACAGCACGCCGCCAAAGTCGCGTTTACGATGAACCCAGCCCGACAACCTTACGGTTTCGCCGACATCAGTGTCACGTAACTGTGCGCAAGTATGAGAACGATAGGCGTGCATGCTAAACTCTTGTCCTGTTCGAGAGTATGACGCTAAGGGCGCGCTACGAGTGCATTCATTCGCGGCCGGCCCGATATCAAGCGCGTCATCAATATGCGCGCGCTAACAGGGCAAGCGTGGGGCTTTGTCAAGTTTCGCGGCAGCGCAGCATATCAACTGGGAGCCCCCTACTTGGGGAATCCCGAGGGCGGTACTCCGCCCAAAGACAGAAAAGACGTACATGAAAATACATGACCTGATTACGACGACCGACGCCCTCGAGGAAATGTGCGAGCGCCTCGCGAAATCCGAATTCGTCACCATCGACACCGAATTCATGCGCGAAAACACCTATTGGCCGGAATTGTGCCTGGTGCAGATCGCCAACGAAGAGGAGGCCGCGGCGGTCGATCCGCTGGCCGATGGCATCGACCTAACCCCGCTGCTCGATCTGATGTGCGACAATGAAGACGTGCTGAAAGTCTTCCATGCGGGCGGGCAGGATGTTGAAATCATCGTCAACCTGACCGGGAAGACCCCGCACCCGATCTTCGACACCCAAATCGCGATGATGGCGATCAGCCAGTCGGAACAGATTGGTTATGCCAATCTGGTCGATACCTGGCTCGGCATTCAGGTCGACAAGGGCGCGCGTTTCACCGATTGGAGTCGCCGCCCGCTGACTGATCGCCAGATCGAATATGCCATTGGCGACGTGACGCATCTGTCGAAGATCTTCCCGATGATGCTGAAAAAACTAATCAAGACCGAGCGCGGCGGCTGGCTGAATGCAGAAATGGAAAAGCTGGCCGATCCAACCAATTACGTCACCGATCCCGACAAAGCGTGGAAGCGCATTCGCCAGCCGGGTCGCAACCCGGCGGTGCTTGGGCGGATGAAAGCGCTCGCCGCATGGCGCGAGGGCGAGGCACAGCATAAGAACATCCCGCGTGGGCGGATCATGCGCGACGAAACTCTGGCCGATATTGCCAGCCACCCGCCCAAGAAACAGGCCGACTTGGCCAAGGTGCGCGGGCTTTCCGCCGCGTGGCGCGACAATGATATCGGTAAGCGCCTGATGCGCGAAATTACCGATGCAGAGCCGCTGCCCAAGGACGAAATGCCCGAGAAGATGAAACGCGGCGCGCCGCTGGGCAAGGAAGGCGCGCTGGTCGCCGACCTGCTCAAACTGCTGCTCAAAATCCGCGCCCGCGAGATCGACGTGGCCGCCCGCCTGCTGACCCGCGCCGACGAGATGGAGGCGCTCGCCGCCGGAATGCGCGATCTCAACGTGCTCAAAGGCTGGCGTTATGACGTGTTCGGCAAGGACGCGCTCGAACTGGTCGAAGGCAAGCTCGGCTTTGCGGTCAAGAACGGCAGGCTCGCCATGACCCATATCGACGACATGCAGGCCAGTATGGAAGAGGCGCTGGAGGGGGAGTGAACCTCTTTCGTCATTGCAAAGTCCGCGTCGCACTTCGACAAGCTCAGCACGAGCGGACGTTAGAAAAAACGCTCATCCTGAGCTTGTCGAAGGGTGAGCGGGAGCTAAGCTAGCATTCAATGTCCACCTATCTCCCAACCATCAAGCAGCTGCAATATCTCGTCGCCCTGCACGAGCATAAGCACTTCGGGCGCGCGGCGGAGGCCAGCTATGTCTCGCAATCGACCCTGTCGGCGGGCATTCGTGAGCTGGAATCGCTGCTTGGCATAACGCTGGTTGAGCGCAGCCGCCGCGTCGTTCGCTTCACTGCGCTGGGCGATGCCGTGGTCGAGAAAGCCCACCGTATCCTGCGCGAGGCGGAGGAATTGTCCGATCTGGTGCAGGCGGCGGGCAAGCCCTTGTCCGGCACTTTGCGCATGAGCGTGATCCCGACCATCGCGCCATTTATGCTGCCGCGCATGCTGCCGCGGCTGAAGGCGGAGCGCCCGGACCTGAAGCTGCTGCTGCGCGAAGAGACCAGTCAGGATGCCGTGGAATCGCTGCACCACGGGCGGGTCGATTGCGTGCTGCTGGCCCTGCCCTTCGACACGGGCGAGGTCGAATGCGAACATATTGGCGATGACCGTTTGTTCGTCGCCTTTCCCAAGGATGACCCGCGCGATCCGCCCGATACCGTCCCGCCGAGCATGA
The DNA here is from genome assembly GCA_038529875.1 of Pseudomonadota bacterium. GTDB lineage: Bacteria > Pseudomonadota > Alphaproteobacteria > Sphingomonadales > Sphingomonadaceae > Erythrobacter. Next base: position 3,341 of record JBCBDF010000035.1, read on the forward strand.
TTGATGAGGGGCGCTTGCTGTTGCTCGAAGACGGGCATTGCCTGCGCGATCATGCGTTGGCGGCGTGCAACCGGCCCGAACTGCGCGGCAGCGCGACGATGATCGGCACAAACCTGCACACTCTGGTGCAGATGGTCGATCACGATCTGGGGCTGACGATGCTGCCGGAAATGGCCTTGAATGCGGGCATTCTGACCGGCACGGAAGTGGTCGCGAGGCCGCTCAAGAGCAACAAAGCAAGCCGCGAAATCGTGTTGATCTGGCGCAAGAATTCCCCGCGCGGGGATGACTTTAAACTGCTGGCCGAGGAATTGCGGGCTGGTTGATTGGATGTCAGCTGTCGATCCAATAACGGAAACTGGAACTCCTCTAAACGTCTCCCCGGGCTTGACCCGGGGCCTCGCTTCTTTTGGCGCTTGCGTAGCGGATCAAACGCTGGCGCAGGCAGTGGAAGTTTGATCTTGTTGAGGAGACCAATCCCGATTGGGAAGATCGGTTCTCGGCACTTGCTTGAATGCGGATCAGAAAATTAGCGGGACCCCGGGTCAAGTCCGGGGAGACGGAAAAACTGCTGACTCCCTTCAATCCATGTGCTTCAAACCAAACCGCAGGTAGTCCCAGCCGGTGATGCAGGTAAGCACCGCCGCCGCCCATAGAGCGGTCAGCCCGACAAGGTGGATCCACGTTTCCTGCACCGAAGCGCAGGCATCGCCCGGCACCTGGCATGGCTGGCCATGCACCGCCCCGCCCCCGATCAGCGCCCCGAGCGCGACCAGCTGAAACGTCGTCTTCCATTTGGCGAGCTTACTGACCGGAACCGACACCTGAATCCCGCCAAGGAATTCGCGCAGGCCGCTCACAGCGATCTCTCGCATCAGGATGATCAGCCCGGCGATCACGTGAAAGTCGCCCACATAGGGCCCGCGCAGATAGCCCTGCGCGGTCAGCACCAGGATTACGGTCGCCACCATGATTTTGTCAGCAATTGGATCGAGGAAAATGCCGAGTTTCGACACCGTCCCCTGCGCGCGCGCCAGATAGCCATCGAAGAAGTCCGTAATCGCGATTAGGCAATACAGCACAAAGCCGGTCGCATAGCCCAGCCGCCATTCCGGCCACCACAGGAAAAACGCCAGCAATGGCAGCGCCAAAATGCGCGATAAAGTGAGGATGTTCGGCAGTGTCAGCATTATGGACCAATCCCTTAGCCGCTCTTGGCGAAGGGCAAAAGATCGAAGACTTGCCTTGTTAACCGCCACGTATCGTTTATCGCGGCACAACGTAGGGACGACCGACTAGGAATTTATGACCACTTCGACGCATTTGCTGCGCCGCAGGCGTTTCCTGCCACTGTTCTGCACCCAGCTGCTGAACGCATTTAACGACAATCTCTACAAGACCGCGATGGTGCTGTTCGTGGTGTACCAAGTGTACAACGACGAAAGCACTGAGGCGATTTTCAGCGCGGTCGCATCTGGATTGTTCATACTGCCCTTCTTCGTGCTGTCTGCCCTTGCCGGGCAGCTAGCGGATATGCGCGACAAGGCGGCGATCATCCGCACGGTCAAGATGTGCGAAATTGGCCTGATGTTGATCGGTGCGACCGGCCTGTTTCTGGCCTGGCGAGGGATTGCGGTCGATAGCTTCGCGATTCCGCTGCTGATGCTCGCGCTGTTTTTGACCGGCGTGCAATCGACATTCCTGGGTCCGATAAAATATGCGATCCTGCCGCAGCATTTGAAGAAAGAAGAGGTTCTGGCCGGCACGGGTCTGGTCGAGGCTGGCACTTACATCGCGATCCTGCTCGGGACCATACTGGCGGGGTGGATCCCGGTTGAATGGGCCGCCGGGGGTATCATCGTGACATCGGTGATCGGCTATATCTCCAGCCGCCAAATTCCCACTGCGCCGCCACTGGGCAAGGTGGAAAAGCTCGATTGGCACATCCTGCGCGCCTCGGTCGCGCTGATCAAAAACACCATGCATGACCGCCAGATTTTCTATGCGATCCTTTCGATCAGCTTCTTCTGGACGATTGGCGCCGTGCTGTTCATCCAGTTCCCGCCGCTGGCCAAAAACACCCTAATGGCGAGCAAGGAGGTGGCCAGCCTGTTCCTGGTGATCTTCTCGGTCGGCGTGGCGATCGGGTCTGTGTCAGTGAACAAGCTGCTGAAGGGCAAGGTTTCGGCCCGTTATTCGCCGGTATCCGTCATCGTGATGGGTGTTTTCGTGGTCGCATTTTATCTGGTTTGCCGGGCCTGGGCGTCCGACCAGCCGACCGAATTGTTGAACGTCGCTGAGTTTGTCGCATGGCCGCTCGCCGCCGTCATCCTGCTATGCCTGCTTGGCATTGCGGTCGCAGGCGGGATGTTCGTGGTACCGCTCTACGCTTTCCTAACCACACGTTGCGCGCCCGACGAGGCAGCGCGGACGATTGCGGCCAACAATATCGTCAATTCAGGGGCGATGGTGGGCGGCTCGCTGCTCGCAATCGGGCTGAGCGCGATTGGCGTGCCAGTGGTGGAGCAAGTGCTGCTGAGCGCAGGGATGTGTCTGATCTCGGCGTGGCTGGGCAAGCGGTTGCACACGGCGGAGCTGGACGCCGCGCACGCCGCCTGAGCTCTAACAGCGCCTGTGCTCAGGCGATAAAGACGAGCATCGCTGCAAACGCCGAGACATAAACGGTCGCAAAGCCGCGCACATCATCGAGGGTCAGACGCCACAGGCTCTCGGCCGGGTTCGCCAGTTCGTCGTTGCGCAAATGGGGTGGCAGAGATGCCCGGAAGGGGTGGCGGGCGGTTTCGTCGGTCAGGACTAGTTGTCTACGCATGCGCGTGTGTTAAGACTTTCTTAACGATATTTCACCCCGGCTTTATAAACTGTCGCAACTTGGGACAGTTTCCTGACCTTGTTCATCACGGCGGCTCCAGTGCGCCCACATCATCGCGCCGGATTGCGTCACTTCGGCCCCAGCGCTAAGCGCGGCGGAGAGGGCGCAAATCTGCGCTGGGAACGGGACATACGACGATGGATAACTCCGCCAATACCGCGGCTGAATTGCTGGTTGATTGCCTGGTTGAACAAGGGACCGATCGGATTTTCACCGTTCCGGGCGAAAGCTTCCTTGCGGTGTTGGATGCGCTGCATGCCAGCGAGACAGTCGACGTCGTCACCTGTCGGCAAGAAGGTGGTGCGGCCTTTATGGCTTGCGCCGATGGAGCGATGACACAACGCCCCGGTGTGGCGTTTGTCACGCGCGGTCCGGGCGCGACCAATGCCAGCATCGGCGTGCATGTCGCGCATCAGGATTCGCAGCCGATGATCCTGTTCGTGGGAGATGTGGCGCGCGGGATGAAAGATCGCGAGGGCTTCCAGGAGGTGGACTTCGCCGCCTTCTTCAGCCCGATCTGCAAATGGGCCGCTCGGATCGACGACCCAGCCCGCATCCCCGAATATGTCGCCCGCGCTTACTCGGTTGCAATGTCGGGCAGGCCCGGCCCGGTCGTGCTCGCCCTACCCGAAGACATGTTGTGCGATGTGCTGGGTGATGGCGCGCCCTCCCCGCGCGCTCAAGTGACACGGCCCGCACAGGCTGTCTGCCCCGATGCGATGCAGGCCATGCTGGCGATGATTGGCGATGCAGCAAGCCCGATTGCGATTGTTGGCGGCGCAGGTTGGAATGGCAAAGCGCGCGACCACTTCCAGGCATTTGCAGAGAGCATCGGCCTTCCCGTGGCCACCGCCTTTCGCAGGCAAGACGCGATTGCACCAAGCTCACCCGTCTATGCCGGGAACCTAGGCTATGGCCCGAATCCCAAACTGGTCGAGCGCGTAAAAGCCGCGGACCTTGTGATCGCAATTGGCGCGCGATTGGGCGAGGCGACCACCGATGGCTATGCCTTCCCGACACTGGAGCATCCTGACCAGCAATTGATCCATGTCCATCCCGATCCAGAGGAATTGGGCCGCGTCTATCGCGCTGATTTGGCGCTGTGCTGCTCGGTCGACGAATTCGCTGAGGCTGCCGCCTTGTGGGAAGACCATTCGGTGATCCCCTTCGATGCGGGCGGCGAGGCGCATGCCGAATGGGAGCAATGGGCGACCGCTGACACTTCAAAAGCTAGCGGACATGCGCTCGATATGGCGGCCTGCGTGGCTTTCATGCGCGAGACCTATCCCGCCGACACGATCATCGCCAACGGCGCAGGCAATTTTGCCGGATGGTGGCACCGCTATTGGCGATATGATGGCTACCCGACGCAGCTCGCGCCCACCGCTGGCGCGATGGGATATGGCGTGCCTGCCGCAATTGCAGGCGCCTTGCGCTTCAAAGACAGGCAGGTTGTCGCGGTGGCGGGCGACGGTGACTTCCTGATGAACGGACAAGAGCTGGCAACCGCTGCACAACATGGCGCGAACCTGACCGTGGTGGTGGTCGATAATGGCGCCTATGGCACCATCCGCATGCACCAAGAGCGCGAATATCCCGGCCGGGTGTCTGCGACGAAGCTGTCCAACCCTGATTTCGCAGCATTGGGCAAAGCCTTCGGGGCATGGACCGCAAGTGCATCGACCACCCTGGAGTTCGAGGCTGCCCTGACCGAAGCTCGCGGCAGAACCGGCCTGCGCCTGATCCACATGAAAATCGACATCGAACAGCTCGCCGCCAGCGGCGCAAGCGTCAGCGGGCTGAGGGAAAAAGCGGCAAGATAAACAAGCCGCGCTAAGGGCTGACCGTCAACCTTCGGCCATCTCGCAGATCAGGTTCCACTCATCCGGCTTGATGCTCGCGACCGATAGCCGCGACAGGCGCACCAAGTCACAATTGGCGAGTTTAGGCTCGGCCTTGATCTGTTTCAGCGTCACGAAGTTGTCGAACTTGCGCTTCGGTTTGACCTTCACCGCCGCCCACTTCCCGGTTTCATCTGTCGGATCAAGAATATCCGCGACGGTCACGGTACAGATACCAACGATCTCCAACCCTTCGCGCGAGTGGTAGAAAAAGCATTCATCGCCCACTTTCATCGCTTTCAGGTTGTTCTTCGCCGTATGGTTGCGAACACCGTCCCACACACCCTCTTGTTCAGCCACCAGATCATCCCAGCTGTATTTGAAGGGTTCCGATTTGATCAGCCAGTAATTGGGCACGCTTAGCCTCCATCATTCTCGTGAATTCACCGTATTCGCCTAGCCTGCGCAACCGGGCATCGCCAACCCCTGCCAGTGGCTCAAGCCCAAGTTAACCCTATCTTTAATGTGTCGCGGCAAAGCGAGGTAGACCGAAATCACTGGGGGCAGGGCCGCACGCGGCTAGATACAAACACGGTGTCAGACAAAACCAGTAATAACCGCTTTGGCAAGGCTGAGCGCGACTTCGTCGCCTTGGGTATTGCTGCGGCTGCGATTATTCTGTTCGTCGGCACTGGTGGCTCGGTTTTGTCGCAGATTGTACAGTCGGCCACAGGCAGGGGCTCGGGCCCCGACTCGCTGCTGGTCAGTGCGCTACTGCTCAACATTGCGCTCATACTACTGGGCTGGCGTCGCCATCGTGAATTGGTCCAGGAAATCAATGAGCGCCGCCACGCGGAAGAGCAGGCTCGCCGACTTTCCGAAATTGACCCGCTGACCAATTGCCTCAACCGGCGCAGCATGGCGCAAGCCACCGAAGAATTGCGTGCAGAGTGCAATGCCAAGGGCGAAGCGCTCGCCTACGTCATGATCGATCTCGATAACTTCAAACAGATCAATGACATGAATGGCCACGCGATTGGTGACAAAGTGCTGCTCCAATTGGCCGAGCAACTGCGCTGCAACCTGCCGAAAGACGCAATCCTATCGCGCCTTGGCGGTGATGAGTTCGCCTTCATCGTGCGTTATGACGGCGCTCACTCGGAGCGCATTGACGAACATGTCATTCGCTTGTTCGAGAGCGTTTCCAATGTGTACGAGATCAACGAAGTCGCAATCGAGCTGACTATGTCGATCGGCATTGCCAGCGATCATGATGAACATGGCAGCGACCCGGAAGTCAGCGATGCTCACACGTTAATGCACCGCGCCGATATCGCGATGTATCATGCCAAAAAGAACGGCAAGAACCGCTATTGCTGGTTCGAACCGACAATGGAAAACGAACTGCGATTCCGCAACGAGCTGGAAACCGGCATTCGCCGCGGTCTCGCGCAGGGTGAATTCGTTCCATTTTATGAACAGCAGATCGACCTTGAGAGCGGCGATCTTGTCGGCTTTGAGATGTTGGCGCGCTGGCAGTCTCCGCAACTTGGGATGATCAGCCCGGAAATTTTCATTCCCATCGCCGAAGATATCGGCGTGATCAGCGAGCTGTCCGAGCAGCTCATGAAAACCGCTTTCACAGAAGCCCTTAACTGGGATCCGGCACTCACTCTGTCGGTCAACATTTCTCCTGTGCAGATGCGCGATCCGTGGTTCGCACAAAAGCTGCTGAAGATGCTGGTTGAGCAAAACTTCCCGGCTGCCCGCCTCGAAATCGAAATCACTGAGAGCTGCCTCCACGATAACGTTGGCATGGTGCGTTCCATGATTGCTTCATTGCGCAATCAGGGTGTGCGGGTGAGCCTCGATGATTTTGGCACAGGGTATTCCAGCCTCGAGCAATTGCGCTCACTGCCGTTTGACCGGCTCAAGATCGATCGCACCTTCATCCGCGAACTGCGCAATCCCGATGCCAGCGCCAAGATCGTCGACGCGATTGTGTCGCTTGGTAAAGGGCTGAACATGCCCATAACGGCTGAGGGTATCGAGGATGAGGGCATTCTCAAGCTGCTGAAATCCATGGGTACTCTCAAGGGACAAGGCTATCACTATGGTAAGCCAGAAAGCGCAGAACAGGTCCGCGAACGTCTCAAGGCGGCCGGACGGCTAAGACCGGAAGGTCAACAGCCCGAGTTTGTTGCCCAACCGGAAACCGACCCGGAAGACCCGCTCGCTGTAGTCCACGCCCTGCGTCAGACGGTTAAATAGACGTCTGCCGATCGGCGACAACGCACCGCACGCACGGTGCCGCACTCAAAGCAAAACTGGACGCAGGGGCAAAGCGTGCATAGATGCGCGCTTGAGATATGCGCACTCCCTTCATCAAAATGCACGGCCTGGGCAATGACTTCGTGGTGCTTGACGCCCGCGAGGCCGAACTGCCTCCGGTAACCGAGGGTTTTGCGCGGGCTATCGCCGACCGCCGACGCGGGATCGGCTGCGATCAGCTAATCGTGCTCTCACCGAGCGCGACGCATGATTTTCAGATGCGGATATTCAATTCCGATGGCGGTGAGGTGGAAGCCTGCGGCAATGCGTCGCGTGCGGTCGCATTATTGCATGGCGAGGCTGCGGTGGTCGAAACCGCTGGAGGCGCAATTTCCCTGCAGCCGCACAATGGCGGTGCCAGCGTCGACATGGGTACACCGCGCTTCGAATGGCAAGACATACCGCTCGACTACGCGATGGACACCGCCGCCATGCCGATGGCTTGGGGGCATCTCGAAAACCCCGTCGCGGTCAATGTCGGCAATCCTCATGTGGTATTCTTTGTCGAGGATGCAGACGCGGTTGATCTCGCGACACTCGGCCCCGAGATCGAGCACGACCCCGTCTTTCCCGAACGCGTAAATGTAAATGTCGCCGGCTTGCTCGGCCCCGATCACCTGAAATTGCGCGTGTGGGAGCGCGGCGCAGGCCTGACGCGGGCCTGCGGCACCGGAGCATGCGCCACCGCAGTTGCTGCGGCGAAACGCGGCATCACCGGGCGCGACGTCATGGTGTCACTCCCCGGCGGCGATTTGCAGATCAGCTGGCGCGATGACGATACGATCCTGATGACAGGCCCTGCGACCGAAGCCTTTCGCGGGACCTTCGAATGGGACGATTTTTCTGGAGCTTATGGGCGATGAGCGCGCCCGATGTCATATCGCTGGGCTGCCGCCTCAACATTGCCGAAAGCGAGAAGCTGCGCGCGATGCTGCCCAATGACGAGGATGTCGTCGTCATCAATTCCTGTGCGGTGACGAACGAAGCGGTGCGGCAGACCCGTCAGGCGATCCGCAAGGCCCGCCGCGCGCGGCCCGATGCGCGGCTGCTCGTAACCGGGTGCGCGGCTGATATTGAGCGCCAGCAATTGGCCGATATGCCCGAAGTCGATGGCCTGATCGCAAACGAAACGAAGCTCGATCCGCGCGCCTGGAACCTGCCGACCGATACCGCTCCCCTCGCCCCAACCAAGACCCGCGCCTTTATCGCGGTCCAGAATGGCTGCGACCATGCCTGCACCTTCTGCATCATCCCACAAGGGCGCGGGCAAAGTCGCTCTCTGACCATTTCCGAGGTTCTGGCTGAGGTCGAGCAACATGTTGAGCTGGGTGCGCGCGAAGTTGTGCTGACCGGGGTCGATGTCACCAGCTGGGGGCATGACCTGCCCGATACGCCGCCACTTGGGGCGCTGGTGAGCGCCATCCTGGATCACTTCCCTACCCTCACCCGGCTGCGGATGTCGTCGCTCGACGGGATAGAAATTGATGAGGCGCTGTTCGAACTGTTCGCCAGCGAGAAGCGGCTGATGCCGCATCTGCACCTGTCTTTGCAGCACGGGCACGACCTGATCCTGAAACGCATGAAGCGGCGGCACCTGCGCGGCGATGCGGTGGGCCTCGTCGCAAAACTCAAAGCGCGCCGCCCAGAGATCGCTATCGGAGCCGACCTGATTGCGGGCTTCCCGACCGAGACGGACGAGCACCACTCGGCCAACCTCTCGGTCATCCGCGAGCTCGGAATCGTCCACGGCCACATCTTCCCCTTCTCCCCGCGCGAGGGAACGCCCGCCGCCCGCATGCCTCAGCATGGCCGCGCCCTGATCAAGGCCCGCGCCGCTGAGCTGCGCGCCGCCGCTGCTGAGGTCCGCACCGCATGGCTCAACAGCCTGGTGGGCGAGCCACAGCGTGTCCTCGCCGAGGGCGACAGCACCGGCTACACGGAAACCTATGCCCGCGTCGCCCTGCCCGAGGGCACTCAGCGCGGCGACATCATCACCATCAGGCCAAAGCGCCTGGGAGAAGGCCTGTTGCAATGAGTGAGACCGAACAGGGCAAGACCGGCTGGACCCAGCGCCTGTTTGGCGGGTTCAGCAAGACGTCCGACCGGCTATCCACCAACCTCACCGGGATTGTCAGCACTGCAAAGCTCGACGATGCGACTCTGGATGACGTTGAGGACGCGCTGATCGTTTCCGACCTCGGCCCAGCTGCCGCCGCGCGCATTCGCGCCAAGCTGGCGGAAAAACGCTTTGGCCTGGAGATTACCGAGCAAGAGCTCAAGGAAGCAGTCGCCGAGGAAATCGCGGAGATCCTGCGTCCAGTCGCCAAGCCGCTCGACATTGTCGCCTTCCCGCGCCCGCAAGTGATCCTGGTGATCGGCGTGAACGGATCGGGCAAGACCACGACCATCGCAAAACTCGCGCATCTGTTTCAGGAAGACGATTACGGCGTGATGCTGGCGGCGGGTGATACATTCCGCGCCGCCGCCATCGGGCAGCTTGCGACATGGGCGGAGCGGGTAGGCGTGCCAATCGTGCGCGGGCCGGAGGGCGGCGATCCAGCCAGCATCGTGTTCGATGCGGTGAAGGAAGCGACCGACACGGGCATCGACGCGCTGATCGTCGACACCGCCGGGCGCCTGCAAAACAAACGCGAGCTTATGGACGAGCTGGAGAAGATCCGCCGTGTGCTAGGCCGCCTCAACCCCGAGGCTCCGCATGATGTGATCCTCGTGCTCGATGCGACCAATGGGCAAAACGCGCTTTCGCAGATCGACGTGTTCAAGGAGGTTGCGGGCGTCACCGGCCTGATCATGACCAAGCTGGATGGCACGGCGCGCGGCGGCGTGCTGGTCGCGGCGGCGGAGCAATACGGCCTGCCGATCCACGCCATCGGCGTGGGCGAGACAATGGACGATTTGCGCCCCTTCGACCCCGATTTGGTCGCCAAGGTTATCGC
>JBCBDF010000036.1:0-13180 GCA_038529875.1 Pseudomonadota bacterium
GCATCCCCACCTTCGTCCATTCCCACAAAGGGCATTCGCGCGAGGCGCAGGATGCAGCGATGGAGGCAGCCGCGCGGGCGGCGGGAGCGGAATATCTCGTACTGGCGGGATACATGCGCATCCTCTCGGACGAGTTTGTCGAGCGCTGGCGGGGCCGGATCTTCAATATCCACCCTTCCCTGCTGCCCAAATACAAGGGGCTAGAGACCCATGCCCGCGCCATCGACGCGGGCGACAGTCATGGCGGCGCAAGCGTGCACCTGGTGGTGCCGGAGCTGGATGCGGGCGAGGTGCTGGCGCAGGTGCAAGTCGCTATTGCACCCAATGATACGCCCGATACGCTCGCCGAGCGCGTCAAGATTGCCGAGCACCAACTCTATCCGCGTGCGGTCAATGATTATGTGTCGCGTGACAATGATCCGGCGCACCTCTTTGCGCAGGTGCGGAAGCTGGCGCTCGCCCTTCCCGAAACATCCGAGCGCGAAAGCCATGGCTCACCCGGTTTCCGCGTCGGCAGTGAGAAATCGGGCAAGTTCTTCGCCTATTTCAGCGACCGACATCACGGCAGCGAACATATTGCGCTGCTGGTCAAAACCAGTGGGATGGACGAGCTGCTAAACCTCGTCGAGGCGCAACCCGAAGCCTATTACAAGCCCGCCTTTTACGGGGCGAGCGGATGGGTCGGCATTATCTTGAATCGCCCAGACTTGGACTGGGAGAATGTCAACGACTGGCTGACCCGCAGCTGGCGCAGCGTCGCCCCGGCCCGTCTGACCAAGCTGCATGACGCAGCCGATATGTTCTGATCGTGGGAATGTAAGTAGTCCCCATGCAAACGCGCACTTCCCCCCTCGATCGCACCAGGCTGGTCGACCGATCGAGCGCCTTCCTCGGTCGGGCATGGGCAAAAGGCTGGTTGCCCGAACCGGCGATAGAGGCGGAGCAATTGTGGGCGGTCGCCACCAAGAGTTTTGGTGATCATGCTGGCGTGGCTGAAAGCGCAGGCCGCGGCAAAGAGGACGTCGCGGATTTCCGGCTAAGGCTCGAAAAACTCACACAAAGCGTCGTGGCCGAAGCCAACCTCAACCCGCTTGGCCGCGCGATGGCGCATGGCCAACTAGTGCGGGTGATCCGCACCCGCCTGCGCATGGGGGCAGTCTGGCTGGATCGGCCCGAAATGGCCGAGACTCGCCTAGCGCCGCCGATCATCATCATCGGCCACATGCGTTCGGGTACGACGCGCATTCACAAACTGCTCGCAGCGGACCCCTCCCATTCACACACCCGCTATTGCGACGCCTTTCACCCTGTTCCGAGGCGCGCTGTGGACCTGCGCGAATGGAAGGCGGCCTTTGAAATCGGCTTTCTATCCGCCCTCAATCCGTGGCTGCAATCGATCCACCCTGTCGCCAGCACCGCAGTCGAGGAAGAGCTGGGCTGGCTGGCGGGGGCTCTTCAGCATTCGATCTATGAGAGCCAATGGCGCATTCCGTCCTATTCGGCATGGAGCGAGGCGCGCGATGCCGCTCCCATCTATCGCGAATTTGCACGTATCCTGCGCACTGATGCGGCCAATCGCGGTAATGCGCATTGCCCACGCGTGCTCAAAGTCCCGGTCTTTTCTGAAAACCTGCCCGAATTGCTCAGCGTATTTCCCGATGCCCGCCTGATCTTGGCCAATCGCGCCCGCGAAGACGTGCATCGCAGCGCCGTGTCGCTGGTCGCGAACCAGATGGCGGTGCAGTCAGACACTTGCGACCTCGCCGCGATCGAGGCTGAGTGGAACCGCAAAATCGCTCTACGCGAAGAGCGGCGAGCGGTGTCTTTGCGGGATTGGACGGGGCCGATTGCCCACCTCCAGTTTGACGAACTTAATGCCGATTGGGAAAGCGCGATCGCGCGGACCTATAAAGCTCTTGGCTTGCCTTTTACCCGGCGGGCGCTTGAAGCCATGCAGAAATTGATGCGCCAGAGCGCCAAGGGAGCACACGCGGCGCATTCTACGCAGCTGCAGGAATTTAACTCCGCATAGCAAAAGGGCCGCCCCACCGGACGGCCCCTTCAAAACTCGCGCTTCCGCCGGGTTCAGCCAACGATCTCTTCAGGCTTGAAGAAGAATTCGATTTCGATCTTCGCATTCTCGTCGCTGTCCGATCCGTGGACAGTGTTCTCACCGATTGAAAGCGCGTGCTCCTTACGGATCGTGCCAGCGTCGGCTTCGGCCGGGTTGGTCGCGCCCATGATGTCGCGGTTGCGCTTCACGGCGTCCTCGCCTTCGAGAACCTGCACAACAACCGGCTCGCTCATCATGAATTCGACCAACTCACCGAAGAACGGACGCTCGGCGTGAACAGCATAAAAGCCTTCTGCCTGTTCCTTATTCATGTGGATGCGCTTGGATGCGACAACGCGCAGGCCAGCTTCTTCCAGCATCTTGGTGACCGCGCCGGTCAGGTTGCGACGGGTTGCGTCAGGCTTGATGATCGAGAAAGTGCGGGTGACCGCCATGATAAGTATCCTTGGAATATATAGACGCCCAGTTTTGAGCGTCCGGAGGGGATGGTAAGCGCACACTAGTGCGCGAGATGATTTCCGGCGCGCCTCTAGCGTTGGCGCAGCCTGCCCGCAACCCCATGCATCCTTGAGCGCAGAATATCGCGCTGTGCCGCAACCGAGGGCAATAAAGCTGCGGGCTAGCCGCCGCTATTGGCAGGATCGGTCCCGACCATCAGCTGGATGGTCCTGCGATCACCCTCCTCAACCGTGTTGAGCGTGAAGGTCTCGCCTGCTTCATTTTTGCCGCCCAGCATCTGGCCGTCGTCCATGCTCATCTCGAACTCGATCTTGATCCCAGCGCCATCGGCCTGCTGGCGGTAAAATTCAGCGATGTCTTCAGCCGTATCTTCGCTTTCCATTACCACCATCGCACCGGTCGTTGCTCCTTGCGTGACACTGGTGTTGTGGACCACTTTTGCCCCGGGATAGACAGAGAAGCCCGCGGGCAGATCGACGTCGATATTCTCGCCTGAGCGAATAACAGCCTCGCCCTCGTCAGTCTTGATCGTGGCGGTGGTTTCTCCGCTCTCGGAGTCGATCGAATACTCGCCGACTTCGCCATCTTCGCCTTCAATTGTGCCGGAAGTCTCCGATCCACAAGCGGCGAGTAGCAAGGTTGAAGCGATTACGAATGCAAGTTGACGCATGATTTCCTCCTGTCGAGGCGCATACCATCAGCAATTCGTGCGTGCATGGCAAGCGCAGCGCCGTACTAAGCGACCTTGATCCATTTGCCATCTTCCTGGCGGAAGAAAGCACGCTCCAAATCGTCTTGCCCATCGAGCGAGCGCCATGTGGCCCGTGCTGCTTCGACCGTCGCCTCATTGAACAACAGGAACGCGCGCGCAAAGCCATCCGTCTCGCGCCATTCGCCATCAGCAAAGATGATGTGCGACGCGCCATTGGCAGGTTCGCAGGTTTCGGACAACAGGATCGGTTGCTGCTCGGCACTCGCACCAGACGCCTCGCCATTGGCGAGGAAGCTTTCAGGGGCCGCTTGCCACAGCTCGCGCGCAATCGTCTTGCGCTGGTCCGGGTCGGCGGCAACCACAAGCAAGCGCTCGTCCGAGCCGAGAACGCGCCCGGCAATCAGGGCGACGACCTTCTCCACCGGATCACGCGAGAGCTGCCAAAAATCGGTTTTCATTGTCATTGATTTGCTTTGTAAGCCAAGCCACCCGGTTATTTCGATTTTGAACGCCTGCATCGCTCAGAGCAATAGCGGACATTGTCCCAATCACGCTCCCACTTCTTGCGCCAGGTGAAGGGCAGACCACACGCCTCGCAAACCTTGGAAGGTAAGTCCGATTTCTTGCGCATTTTTGGGATGGCTCAACTCTCCGATTTGTTACCTGCACCAATTCGGCCCGGAGGGCCGCAAGGGCGACTGCCCGCCCGCAGCGATGCGATCTTTAGGTCGCGTAAGCGAGGAAAGCCAAGCGAACGGATGTGAGCGCCGGCGCTTGAGGCTATTCAACAAAATCAGCGACGAATTGGTCAATCAGGCGCGCACCATAGCCTGTCGCACCCTTGTCCCAGCTGTGGCCCGGCTTGTCGGCCCAGACCATGCCCGCAATGTCGCAATGCGCCCATTTGGTTCCGTTCTTGACGAAACGATGAAGGAACTGCGCCGCAGTGATTGAGCCAGCCGGACGCGGGCCGACATTCTTTATATCCGCAATCGGGCTGTCGATCAGCTTGTCGTAAGCTGGGCCAATGGGCAGCCGCCACAGCTTGTCGCCCGATGCCTTGCCAGCGGAAAGCAGGTTATCAGCCAAGCCATCATCGTTCGAGAACAGGCCGCCATGTTCATGGCCAAGCGCGATGATCATCGCACCGGTCAAGGTCGCAAAGTCGACGATCTGGTCCGGCTGGAATTCCTCTTGCGCCCAATGCAGCGCGTCGCACAGCACCAGCCGACCCTCGGCATCGGTGTTGATCACTTCGACCGTCTGACCGTTCATTGTGGTTACGACATCGCCGGGGCGCTGCGCCTTGCCGTCGGGCATGTTCTCGACCAGGCCGACAACGCCGATCACATTGGCTTTCGCCTTGCGGCCAACAATGGCGAGCATGCCGCCCGCTACCGCGCCCGCGCCACCCATGTCCCACTTCATGTCTTCCATGCCGCCCGGAGGCTTCAAAGAGATACCGCCTGTGTCGAAAGTGACGCCCTTGCCGACAAACACCATGGGCTTCTCGTCTTTCTCGCCGCCGTTCCAGCGGATCGCAAGGATACGCGATTCCCGTTCGGAGCCTTGCCCCACGCCGAGTAATGCGCCCATGCCAAGCTTTTCCATCTCAGCATCGTCGAGCACGGTCAGCTCAGCGCCGGTGCCCTTGAACGCCTCCTCGCACAGGGCAACAAAGCTTTCGGGATAAACGACATTGGCAGGTTCAGCGACGAGTGTACGGGTGAATTCCGCACCTTTGGCGACGGCTTCGGCCACTTCCCAAGCGGCTTCGGTTCCGTCGGGCGCGCCGATTACGGTCACCTTGGTCAGCGTAACGCGCTTCTCCTTGGCCAGCTTGGTACGATATTTTTCGTGGCTCCATGCCCTGAGGCGCAAGCCAAGCAAGACTGCCGCAGCTTCCTCGCCCGAAAGATCGGCATGGCCAAGATCAATCACCATCTCGGTTTCGCCGGAACGCAGATATTTCGCCATCAGCGCGGACCCAGCCCGCTCAACATGCGTGCGGCGATCTTCAGCATTGCTCTCGCCCGAGCCAGCAAGTGCGACGCGCCGCAGCGAACCATCATCCATGGCAAAGCCTTCAAAAACCTGCCCAGCGCGACCGGCGAAGCGCGCCGCCTTTGCGCCATCGGCCAGGGCAGCGTCGAGATCGGTAAGGTCATCGCCCTGATTAACGATCCGCGCGACCAGGCGCACATTGGATGGGGTCGAGGCGCTGAATTCGATTTGCATAACAACTCCGGGAATTTCTCCGGCGAAAGCCGGATTATATGACCAGTATGGCCACCAGGCGAAAGCTATGTTCGGCAGGTGGCGGAATGGCGATTGCGATTAGGCGTGAGCGGTGCGATAGGCAAGCCATGTCGGGAGCTTACAGGTACGGCGTGCACGCTGCGACTTCAACACAGGTGCAATACTATGCACGTCCAGCCGCCTTTGCGGTCCTGGCGGCGCTGCCGCTTGTCTTCGGCACTCAGGCTATAGCGCAAGAGACAGGATCGGCCTCTGCGACCGGTCGCTTTGAAGTGCGGGATCCGGCACCAACCTCGACAACAGAGCGCACAGAAGAAGCGGCGGCACAACAGCCAGTAGGCAGTGAGGCAGGCGTTGATCTCCAAGAAGAAGCGCCTGACTCTGGCGACGATCGGATCGATTTCGAAGCTGAAGAGCTGGCTTATGACAGCGAGCAGGACGTCGTCCTCGCCCGAGGCAATGTCATCCTGCGCAATCAGGATCGCTCGGTGCGCGCCGATGAAGTGCGCTGGGATCGCAAGGCAGGCACAATCCTGGCCAGCGGCAATGTCCGGGTCGTCGATGAGCGCGGCAACCAGCTGTTCACTGAATCCACCGAGCTGACCGACACATTCGAAGCGGGCGCGATGGAGGAATTGCTGCTGGCCCTGCGTGCTGGAGGACGGCTCGCGGCGCGATCGGGCGAGCGCGGCGATGACGGTACGGTGATTCTGACCGATGCGGCCTACACGGCTTGCGCCGTCGCCTATCAGGAGGAATGCGCCAACAACCCGAGCTGGCGGATCACCGCTGATCGCGTCACGTATGACCCGGAAGACAGCCGGGTGCGCTTCAAAGGCGCAGTGCTTGAATTGTTCGGCGCTCGCATCCTACCGCTGCCCGGCCTTGCCATCCGCACCGATGGCCAAGCGGTGTCCGGTTTCCTCGTTCCCGATGTCCGTATCTCCGAAAGCAACGGCCTGGAGCTGTCAGGGCGCTATTATTGGCGGTTGGCTGAAAATTATGACCTGACGCTCGGTGCCTTCGCCTACACCGATGTTGCACCAATGGTTTCGGCAGAGTGGCGTCACCTGACGGAAAAGGGCGCGTATCAGATCACCGGCTATGCAACCCATTCGCGCAGGATTGTCGACATTGACGGGACTCGCGCCGGGCAAAGCGACCCGCGCGGCTATCTGGATGCCAATGGCAAGTTCCAGTTTTCGCCCGAATGGAGCCTGACCGGATCGATCCGCTTGGCCAGTGACCGCACTTTCCTGCGCCGTTATGATATCAGCCGCGATGACCGTTTGCGCTCCACCATCAATCTGGAGCGGATCGACGACAATTCCTATCTCTCAATTGCCGGTTGGGCGACGCAGACATTGCGGCTTGGCGCGGAGCAAGGGCAAGTACCACTCGCGCTGCCGGTGATCGATTATCGCCGCCGGATTGCGGACCCAATTGCTGGCGGGGAGCTGGAATTGCAGCTTAATTCGCTCGCCCTGCTGCGTAAGGACGGGCAGGACACGCAGCGCGCCTTCGCAGGGGCAAGGTGGGATTTGCGGCGCCTGACAAACCTTGGCCAAGTGGTGACGCTCAGCGCGCTGGTGCGCGGTGACGTGTATCACACCGACGGTACGGAATTTACCGCGACCGAGATTTATCGCGGCGAACCGGGTTGGAATGCCCGCGGCATCGCGATCGCTGCTGTTGATGTCGAATGGCCGTTCGTCGGCGAAGCTTTCGGCGGCACCCAAGTGTTCAAACCGCGCGTTCAGGTGGTCGCCAGCCCTGCAATCCGCAATCTCGCCGTGCCGAATGAAGATTCGCGCGCAATCGACCTTGAGGACTCCAACCTCTTCGCGCTCAACCGCTTTCCGGGCTATGATCGCGTCGAAGATGGCGTGCGGGTCACATGGGGTGTCGATTGGGAGCTGCAGCGCCCTGGTTGGCGGGTGAAGACCACCGTCGGCCAATCCTATCGTTTCGATGCCGCGCGCGAAATCTTCCCTGACGGAACAGGATTGTCGGAAAGAGTATCCGACTTTGTCGGTCGCACCGAAGTGCGTTTTCGCGACTTCGTGAAATTCACGCACCGTTTCCGGCTGGACAAGGATAATCTCGCCGTTCGCCGCAACGAGGTTGATGCCACTGTCGGTTCGCAACGAACTTATGTGGAACTGGGCTATTTGCGGCTCGACCGTAACATCCAGGATCTTGAGGATTTGCAAGACCGCGAGGAGGCGCGCGCGGCCATACGCGTGGCGATTGACCGCAAATGGTCGGTGTTTGGATCGGGCGTATTTAACCTCACCGATGAGGAGGAAGACCCGACCTTCTCTCCTGATGGATTTGAGCCGATCCGCACCCGGCTGGGCGTGGCCTATCAGGATGAACAGCTCGAATTCGGACTGACCTGGCGGCGCGATTACATCACCGCCGGGGACGCGCAGCGCGGCAATACGTTCCAGCTGTTCTTTAGTTTGCGGAATCTGGGTTTTCGCTAAGCGGGTAAAGCGCACGGGCGAGCGTTGGCATGGACCAAAAAACTCGCTATCCGCATCGCAACGGGAATAAGCCCTAAGGGCGATAGAGGGCCAAACTCAGCGACGGTTAAGCCACTGGCTGACAATGGTAAGGGGATTTGGTGTTCCAATCAGGCGCGCTGACATAGCAAGCGGCGGAAACCAAAGCAGAACTTTGATTAAAATCGGGATTTACAAGTGACACGCAAATTTTTGTCGAAATTCATTGCCCCTGCGGCTTTGGCAGGTCTTGCCGCCGTGCCAGCCACTTTGCTGGCCCAGGCATCGGCGCCCGCCAATCCGTTTGGCATACCCGACGATGTGACGATTTTCGGTAGCTCCAACCCAAATGTCCGCACCGCCACGGCAATCGTGAATGATTTCGTGATCACCGGCACCGATATCGACCAGCGGGTTGCGCTGGTGACAGCGGCTGCGGAAAACGAAGTTTCCGAAGAAGAGCTTAACCGCCTGCGCCGCCAGGTGCTGCGCAATCTGATCGACGAAACGCTGCAAATTCAGGAAGCTACCAACCTCGAACTGCCGGTGGATCAGGAACAGGTAAACCAGACCTATGCCCAGCTGGCAGCGCAGAATTTTGGCCAGGATCCGAGCGCGATGGACCAATACCTGCTCTCTATCGGCTCGTCGCCGGCTTCGCTCAAGCGCCAGATCATGGGCGAACTCGCTTGGCAGAATGTACTGCGACGCAACGTGAATCCATTTGTCAACGTGTCCGAAGAGGAAGTTAAGGAGCTGCTTGAACGGCTTGAGGCGTCACGCGGTTCGGACGAATACCGCCTTGGGGAAATCTATCTCTCGGCGACAGCTGAAAACCGTGAAACTGTGCGCCAGAACGCGCAGCAAATCGTGAATCAGTTGCAGCAGGGCGGCAGTTTCGTCGCCTATGCGCGGCAATATTCGGAGGCCACGACCGCCGTTGTCGGCGGCGATACCGGGTTCTTGCGACTTGCCACACTGCCCGATCCAATGGCTGAGGCCGCGCGCCAGATGCAGCCCGGCCAACTGGTCGGACCGCTTGAAATCCCGGGCGGTTTTACGATCATGTATCTGATCGAAAAACGTCAAGTGCTGACCGCTGATCCGCTCGAAGCCTTGCTGAGCCTCAAGCAGATTTCGATCTCGTTCCCGCCCGGGACGAGCGAACCTGATGCCGCAGCGAGGGTGGAGCAATTCGGCACCTTCGTGCAGGACCTGCGCGGTTGTGCCGACGCAGAAAGCGCACGCACTGCGATCGGTGCGACTGTTGTTTCGAACGAGCAGATCCCAGCCCGCCAATTGCCGCAGCAATTGCAGAACATCATCCTCGGCCTGCAGATAGGCCAGACCACCCCGCCTTTCGGCTCGATCGAAGACGGTGTGCGCGTGCTGATGCTGTGCGGCCGCGACGACCCCGAAGTTGAAGGCGGTCCTACAGTCGAGAGCATGATGGCGCAGATCGAGGAAGATCGGATCAATAAGCGCGCCCAGCGTTACCTGCGCGACCTGCGCAACGACGCCTATATCGAGTACAACTGAGCGAGTCTGAGTGAGCCCTGGACCGCTCCCTCTCGCCGTATCGCTAGGCGACCCTGCGGGCATCGGGCCAGAGCTGATCGCCGAAAGCTGGGCGCGGCGCCAGAGCGCTGAACTGGCACCATTCTTCGTGGTCGGTGGATTTGACGTGCTGCGCGCCGCAGCCGAGCAGCGCGGCGTGTCTTGCCCGATCATCGCGATTGGCGAGGTCACCGAGGTAAATGAGGCCTTCACGCA
This sequence comes from Pseudomonadota bacterium, assembly GCA_038529875.1. GTDB lineage: Bacteria > Pseudomonadota > Alphaproteobacteria > Sphingomonadales > Sphingomonadaceae > Erythrobacter. The sequence continues at coordinate 9,785 of JBCBDF010000036.1, forward strand.
CGGCCTGCCAGTGCTGGTCGGTGAGGATTGCGACTATCGTCCCGCCCAGCCCGATGAGCATGGCGCGGCGTTGTCGTTGCACTCTCTGGCCGAGACCACCCGAATGGCGCTGCTCGGCAAAGCCTCTGGGCTTGTCACCGCACCGGTAGCGAAATCGCAATTGGCCAAAGTCGGCTTCGACTTTCCGGGACAGACCGAATTTCTCGCCGCAGCCTGCGGAATGGCACCGTACGATGCGGTGATGATGCTCGCAGGGCCGAGCTTGCGCACCGTGCCGATCACGGTTCACGTTTCTCTGGCCGAAGTGCCAGCGGCACTCTCGGCGCATCTAATCAAACACAAGGCGCAAATTGTCGCAATGTCCTTGGCGCGCGATTTTGGCATTGCCGATCCGCATCTCGCCATCGCCGGGCTCAATCCACATGCCAGTGAAGATGGCCGCTTTGGCGATGAAGAGGTGCGCATTATCAGCCCCGCCATCGCCGACCTGCGAGATGCGGGTATCGACGTGAGCGGACCGCATCCGGGTGACGCTCTATTTACGCCGCGCTCGCGCGCTGGGTACGATGCGGCGCTGTGCATGTATCATGACCAAGCGCTGATCCCGCTCAAAGCGCTTGAGTTCGACGAAGGTGTGAACGTGACGCTTGGCCTGCCAATCATTCGCACCTCACCCGATCATGGGACGGCTTTCGATATTGCAGGCAAAGGCCTGGCTGATCCCGGCGCGATGATCGCCGCAATTCACATGGCGGCGAGCTGCGCGGCAAACCGAGCCAAAGCCAGCACGAATGGCTGAGCTGCCCCCTTTGCGCGAAGTGATCGCGCGCCACGGGCTGTCCGCCTCCAAGAAGCTGGGCCAGAATTTCCTGTTCGACGAGCAATTGCTTGATCGAATTGCAGCCATTCCCGGCGATCTTGTCGGCAAAAATGTGCTCGAGATCGGACCCGGTCCGGGAGGGCTGACCCGTGCGCTATTGCGTGCAGGCGCCAAGGTAACAGCGATTGAGATGGACACACGTTGCTTGCCTGCACTGGCCGAACTCAGCGAAGCTTTTCCCGGCCAACTGACGGTGATCGAAGGCGACGCAATGAAGCTCGATCATAGCGAAGTGATGGGCGGCGAGCCGTTCGCGGTGCTTTCGAACCTTCCCTACAATGTCGGCACCGCACTGTTTGTGAAATGGCTAAGCGGTGAAGACTGGCCGCCGCAATGGACCTCGCTAACGCTTATGTTCCAGCAAGAAGTGGCGCAGCGCATCGTCGCGCCGGTCGGGGGATCAACCTATAGCCGATTGGCCGTGCTCGCTCAGTGGCGCAGTGATGCCAAGCTCGCGATGAAAGTGCATCGCAGCGCCTTTACCCCGCCGCCAAAGGTTATGAGCGCTATCGTCCATGTAACACCGGGAGAAGCGCCGGATGGCGTATCGTCGCTTGTTCTGGAACGCCTGACCGAGGCCGCGTTCGGGCAGCGTCGAAAAATGCTCCGTCAGAGCCTTAAAAGCGTACATGGCGCGCTCGAGGCGCTCGAAGTGGTCGGCGTGGATACAACCCGCCGCGCCGAAACGGTCAGCGTAGATGAATTCGTGGAACTTGCCCGCGCGCTTGGTTAATTTTGAGTAACTAAGCTTGCAAACACACCGGAGTGAATTGCCGCTGTAAGATTGCCTTTAGAGTCGCAACCGGACACGAAAACCGGGCAATAAAGGGCAAAGGGCATTATGACCTTTCTTGAAGCCCGTCAGAAGACGGTTCACGCCGAGCAGCGCCGCACATCGCGGTTTACGGTGCAAATCCCGGCAATCTTCCGCACAACCAGCGGCGACCGCGAATGTCGCATGGCAAACATCTCTGACCACGGCGCAAAGCTTGAAACCACATCACCGCCCGCGAGCGGCGTATCCGGCATGCTGGTGATGGGCGAACAGGAACTATATTGCCGGGTTGTGTGGTCGGGCGATGATGCCTGCGGGATCGAATTCGAGCGAGCTCTTGAAGAAAAGACGCTGGTCGACATTGCTGGCGAGCAGGTGGCAAAGACCGGACCCGTTGCCAATGCGGGTAACATCCAGATGGGCCGCAAGCGCGGGCGATTGGTTGCGGGCGGCTAATTTCTGCTCTGCTCAAGAACGAAAATCTCCAATTTCAGCAGTATCTTAGGATTTGCCCTCTATGAAAGCTTCATCGGCTTTCAACGGAACAATCCAATGCGATATTTCATTCCTTTCTTGACCCTCTTAGCTATTTACTCGCCTGTTCAAGCGAAGGAACTGTGCGGCAATACCCGGTTTATAGGCCAGACATATGATATCGCATTATCGCTAAAGCAGGTCGATGACGCCAAGCCTCAGCTCACACGATTTGAGCTAAGTCAGGACGACACAGCCAATAAGCTCGCAATCGGATTTAGCTACTCGGCTCCGACCGCTGGAGAGCTAAGGCTTAAGGAAATCACATTAGTGAGCTTTGCCAATGGTGTGTTTTCGCGCCACGCTCCGCGGCAGAAGGTGGAACTGGTATTTGGCAATCCTTCGTCCGTTCAAAGCATACGGCGTGAAGTGATATTCAGCTTCAATCACAAACTGGACTCGCTCGAACAGATCGCTGCCCTTTCTAGCCATGAGGCAACCGCGCGCAAGATCATCGTGACCCGGTTAGGCACTGGCGACCGACGGCTTGCTAGCTCAGTTTTCCGCTTGCCCGCGTTGGGCGATGCCACCAGCCTTTTTGAGAAGGCCTACGCAAAAGCTGAGGCCAGCATCGGGCCCTGCCGCGCCCCGCCAGCGATGCCGAAATTCTAATTGCGAGCAGCCTCAACCCGCTTTCTTGCGTAGCCGCCATGCATGCAGCAGCGGCTCGGTGTAACCCGATGGTTGCTCGACGCCTTCGAAGATCAAATCCTTTGCCGCCTGAAATGCGGGTGCATCCTCATTGCCGAGCAGCGGTATATATGATGGATCATCCGCATTCTGCGCATCGACCTTGGCCGCCATGCGCATGAGGCTATCCATCACCTGATCCTCGCTTACAACGCCGTGATAGAGCCAATTCGCAAGGTGCTGGGACGAGATGCGCAAGGTCGCGCGATCTTCCATCAGGCCAACATCATTGATGTCTGGAACCTTTGAGCAGCCCACGCCGGCATCGACCCAGCGCACGACATACCCGAGCAAACCCTGACAATTGTTGTCGAGCTCATCGCGCAGTTCGTCTTCAGACCAATTGGTGCCCTGTGCGAGCGGGATGGTGAGTAGCTTGTCGACGCTCGGAATGTCTCCCAACCCCTGCTGGATTTCGAACACATTCTCTTGATGATAGTGCAGTGCGTGCAGTGTCGCGGCGGTCGGTGACGGCACCCAGGCAGTGTTTGCCCCGGCACGCAGATGCCCGATTTTC
>JBCBDF010000037.1:0-13146 GCA_038529875.1 Pseudomonadota bacterium
CTGGCCGCTCATAACGGCTAGGTCGCGGGTTCGAGTCCTGCCGGGCCCACCACCACTGGCTTACGATGCTCTGCCCCTTCTTGCGTAGGCGAGAAGGGTGAAATCGGTCGGGGAGTGGCGCAGCCAGGTAGCGCACCTGTTTTGGGTACAGGGGGTCGGAGGTTCGAATCCTCTCTCCCCGACCAGATTTCAAACTCAGCGTTTTTCCGCTTCCATGATCGGCAATCCAACGGGCGCTATCCCGTCGTTTTGGATTGCGCCCTCCTCATTGGCGAGAATTCCCACAGCCTGCGTCCACACCGCGACGTTCTGGCGCAGCTGCACGATGTCGATCTTGTCGAGCGTGTCGTCAGGCGTGTGGTGCAGGTCGAAATAGCGCGTGCCGTCCTGCTGCAGGTCGATGATCGCACCCTTCTGATCGCGCATGATATTAAGGTCCGCCCCGCCGCTGGCTTTGATAGTCGAGTTTGCGACACCGAAGCGAGCAACAGCCGCCGCGATCTTCGCATGCAGTTCAGGATTGCTCTCGCGAAAGTTGCTTTCGAAGCGCCAGATGCGGTCCGCACCGAAGTCACTTTCAATCCCAACCGCAATCGGCTCATCGATATGCGCCGCGCTATAGGCCTTACTGCCCCACAGGCCGGTTTCCTCCGCGCCTGCAAACAGCACGCGAACCGTGCGCAGCGGCTGGCCGGTATTGGCAACATTCAGCGTCGCCGCCGCGATAATCCCGCAGCCCGCGCCATCGTCGAACGCACCCGGTGCGTTCCACCAGCTGTCGATATGGCACGCCAGCAGCACCGGTGGCAGCGAAGGATCGCGCCCGACGATCTCACCCACGACATTGCCGCTCATCGTCTTGCCCAGATTTTCCGGCGTCAGCGTCAGCTTCATCGTGATCGGGCGGTCGCCCGCGCGATCAAACATGCGCTCCAGATTGTCAGCATCTGGCAGCGGGAGCGCACCTGCCGGGATCATCCCATCCACCACCCGCGTACCGCCAGTGTGCGGGTTGCGGTGATAATCGGTCCCGACGGAACGGATCACGGTGGCAATCGCACCCTTCTCCTTGGCGATGCTTGCACCCACCCAGCGCGCCGGCCCGGCAAAGCCGTAATGCGAGCCGTCCTGCGTCGGGGTCATGGTGTGGCCGATGTAAGCGATCTTGCCTTCGAGGCTGCCTTCGGGCGCGGCTTGCAGCGCAGCGACGTTTTCAAACTCGACCACCTCGGCGGTGATGCCGTCCGCGCCCGTAGACGCGCTTCCGCCAAGCGGCTGGATCACCAGCGGCTGGGGGAATGGGCTGGTAATCTCGGCCTTGTGCAGGTCGCCCGGCACCCAGGTATCCATCTCGAACGGCTCGTTCGCAACGTTCTGGAAGCCGGCCTTGCGCAGCCAGTTCATCGCCCACTGGCGGGCGCGCTCTTCCGCCTCAGTCCCGGCCTGTCGCGGACCGACCTCGGTCGTAATTCCTTCGACAAAGTCCCAGGCAATCTGATCGCTAGTGAGCGAAATATTCGCGGCATCTTCCAGCGGAATGCCATCAGAATTCTGAGCGATTGCGACTGATGGAAGCGAGAGCGCGGCGAGCGCAAGCATGGTCTTTTTCATAAACACAGCTGCTATCGACCCAAACGATCCAAGTCCAGCTTGCCCGATGGCCCGGCGCGCACTATCTGGCATGACAAATCTCACACCCTGATACTCGACCCAAAAGGACCCGCCCGATGGCCGCGCAATACGCCTATGTCATGAAGAACATGACCAAGACTTTCCCCGGCGCTCAAAAGCCGGTGCTGAGCAATATCAACCTGCAATTCTACCAAGGCGCGAAGATCGGCATCGTTGGCCCCAATGGCGCGGGTAAATCGACCCTGATGAAGATCATGGCGGGGATCGATAGCGACATCACCGGCGAGGCGTGGCCGGGCGAAAACATCACCGTCGGCTACCTGCCACAGGAACCGCAGCTCGACGAGAGCAAGACGGTGCTCGAAAACGTGCGCGAAGGCGCTGGCGAAACCGCCGCGATGGTCGAACGCTTCAACGCGATCTCTGCCGAGATGGCCGAGCCGGACGCCGATTTCGAGGCGCTGGGCGAGCAAATGTCCGAGCTGCAGGAGAAGATCGACGCGGTCGACGGCTGGACGCTCGACAACCAGCTGGAAATCGCGATGGAGGCACTGCGCTGCCCGCCATCAGACAGCCCGGTGAACAACCTTTCCGGGGGTGAGAAGCGCCGCGTCGCCCTTACCCGCCTGCTGATCCAGAAGCCGGGTATCCTGCTGCTGGACGAGCCGACCAACCACCTCGATGCCGAATCCGTCGAATGGCTTGAGAACCATCTCAAGGAATATGCCGGCGCCGTCCTGATGATCACGCACGATCGCTACTTCCTCGACAATGTCGTTGAGTGGATCCTCGAGCTCGATCGCGCGTCGTACTATCCATACGAAGGCAATTACTCGACCTATCTGGAGAAGAAGGCGAAGCGTCTGGAGCAGGAAAGCCGCGAAGAGAGCGGTCGCCAGAAAGCGCTCAGCCGCGAGCTGGAATGGATCAAGCAAACCCCGGCCGCGCGCCAGACCAAGTCGAAGGCGCGTATCCGCAAGTTCGAACAGCTGCAGGACAGCCAGAACGACCGCAAGCCGGGCAAAGCACAGATCGTTATCCAAGTGCCGGAGCGGCTGGGCGGCAAGGTGATCGAGGCCAAGAACATCTCGAAGGCCTATGGCGACAAGCTATTGTTCGAAAACCTGTCCTTCATGCTGCCCCCCGGCGGCATTGTCGGTGTGATCGGGCCGAACGGCGCGGGTAAATCCACCCTGTTCAAGATGATCACCGGGCAGGAAACACCCGATACCGGCACGATCGAAATCGGCGACACGGTGCATCTTGGCTATGTCGATCAGAGCCGCGACGACCTGACCCCGACCAACAATGTCTGGGAGGAAATCTCCGACGGGCTCGATTACATGCAGGTCAACGGCCACGACACCTCGACCCGTGCCTATGTCGGCGCGTTCAACTTCAAGGGCAGCGACCAGCAGAAGAATGTTGGCAAGCTCTCCGGAGGCGAGCGCAACCGCGTGCACATGGCGAAAATGCTGAAGCAGGGCGGCAACGTTCTGCTGCTGGATGAGCCAACCAACGATCTCGATGTCGAGACGCTCGGTGCGCTTGAAGAAGCGATTGAGAACTTCGCCGGCTGTGCCGTGGTGATCTCGCACGATCGCTTCTTCCTGGATCGCCTCGCGACGCACATCCTGGCGTTTGAAGGCAACTCACACGTCGAATGGTTCGAAGGAAACTTCGAAGCCTACGAGGAAGACAAACGCCGCCGCCTGGGCGATGCAGCGGATCGTCCGACACGATTGGCGTATAAGAAGCTGACTAGGTGATTTTTTCATTCGTATAATAGCTATTAGTCTTATTGGCCCATGACTGTCTCAAAATGAGGGAGCTTTCCATGGGATTATTCAACGCACCACGCTCTTACCCAAAGGTATTCGAACCCTATTGGGATACCTTCAACTTTTATGACGGTCGCGAGGCTTGGCTAAAGTCGATTGAGACAATTCCTGAAAAGGCAGTAAATCTCTTTGCCGTCCATTGGCTTCATGCGGAGGTGATCAACGGAGGCTTCGGTCAATACTTCTTCAATTCGACGGGCACGTCGGCGCCCGAGGCAGTTCAGGGCTTCCGAGCTATCGGCATGCCTGCAGTTGCGAACCTTATTGAGGAGGCAATGCGCGTCTTGGGCGAGCCATACCCAAGCGGAACTACCGACGAACGGCGCGATCGTCTTGAGGTCGTAGACGACGAATCAGATTTCGACAGCTTCGACTCTCGCTTTTACGAATTGGCCGACACCGAACAGTTTTTTCGGAAACTTCCGAAGTTTGTTCCATTTGCTGATCGATACGCAGGGCAAACCTAGCAAACTCGTCACCCCGGACCTGATCCGGGGTCCCGCTTCTTGAAACTTGGCGCAACTTAGGAAGTCAGCGGGATCCCGGCTCGGGGGCCGGGATGACGTGAGGAGGAGCCGTCACACCATTTGATCGAACAAATCGTTCCAATCGGGGTTTGCCTTTTCGATCAGCTCGAACTTCCATTCGCGTCGCCAGCGTTTGATGCGCTTTTCGAGGGCGATTGCATCCTCGATCCGCTCCAGCCGCTCGGCCCACACCAATTGCCTCAGTCCATAGCGAGTGCAGAATTCCGCGCCTTTGCCAGCTCGATGTTGGCTGATCCTCGCGGCCAAGTCCGCTGTTACACCCACGTAAATGGTTCCGCGGTATCGGTCGGCCATGACGTAAACCCAGCCGCTTTTGCTTTCGCGATCCATGATAAGCGTTTGAAAGTAAGCGGGACTCCGGGTCAAGCCATGGGTGACGATCTGTGATATGCGGGTGCAATGCCAGCCACCCACCTCATCATCAACGGCAAAGTCCAAGGCTTGGGCCGCAAAGCAAGAAGCGGCGTCACCCTGAGCTTATCTAGGGGTCGGACATCACCTCCAGTTCTGCGTTGATGAAAGCGATGCTTCGACAGGCTCTGCACAAACAAAGGCAGGGTTAGACGACAAGCGGTCCTGGGTGGCACTATCCAACCGAAGAGCCTGCATTTCCGGCATTGGTCTGATTGCACGGCCACAGCGCGCAATCACGCGAGAGTTTCCTACTGATCCTTGAGCCACTAATCTCGCCGCCGCTCTTTCTCACCGTCGATATGCTCATCGCTTGCGCAAGGTCTGGCCCGGACTCCAATAAACGGAAAGTCACACCTGTTGGAGGCCCGTGACTTGCAAAGCTCTCGAAACATGCGACTTTTCCGGAAAGTCACACTTTTCAGCTTCGCGGTGTGAGTTCCACCTGGAGGAAGTCACCGTGCGACAAGATGTAGGTTAGGCTAACGGAACCCGCGCTGACCAGCTCGAACTGAAAATCACTAACTCTCTGCATTCATACCTAATTCTCATTCTTTACGACGCTTTAATCAAAACCCCGCATAGCGATCATCATGATCACGGGTCAGATAAACAATAATAGAACATGGTGGTCGTTCGCATTCTCCGCGTTGTACTTCGCAGCGGCGGCTGCTGCGCTCGTCCTGACCAAAGGGATCGAAGGGATTGCCGCGATCTGGCCTGCCAGTGGCATCCTGTTGGCTGGGCTCTTGCTGCTTGGCAAGAGTCAGCGCCTCAACCTCTACATCGGCGCATTTGTTGCAAGCATGGCCGCGAACACCATGATCGGGACCGATCCTTTGATCGCCGCTGGATTCTCGATTGCCAATCTGATCGAAGCCTGGCTAGCGCTTGCTCTGATAGCTCGCTTCAGCAAACCATCGCGCCGAACCGCCGATCCATACAATCTTGCTATCGGGGGCGCCGCTTCGCTGGCCGCAGCCTTGGTCAGCGGTGCCGCTGCAACGATCCTGTCCGGGGCGATGACGAGCCAATTCTTCGTGTCCTGGACCTCGACCGTCTTCTTCGGAATGGTAACGATTGCGCCGCCAATCCTGTTCATCGCAAAAGACTGGCCAACCCTGCGCCAATGGGACAAGCTTACCGTCTTCGCTCATGCATTGCTGATCGGTACGCTCAGCTCAGTGTCCTTCTGGCAAGATCACTTACCGCTGATGTGGCTGCCAATGGCGGCGATTGGCTATTCGACCTTCCGCCTTGGCCTAACCGGGGCGGCCCTGGGTCTGCTGACGGTGGCCGCAATTGGCTCATTCCACTCGGCCGCCGGCTTCGGCATCATGAACGCCAGCCAGACACCGTTTAGCAGCACATTGCTGCTCCAGCTTTACCTGACCGGCTTGCTTGTCTCCATCCTGCCGCTGGCCGCTCTGCTTGAGCGTCACGACGCCGATGTCGAGGCATTGGAGGAGGCCAAGAAAAGTGCAGAGGAACAGGCCCAAATCTCGCGAACCCTGGCTGAAACCGATGCGCTAACCGGCATCGCCAATCGCGGCAAAGTGATGGCGGATCTGCGACAGGAAGTCGCAAAGGCCATTACGCATGGCACTCCGCTGTCTGTGATGATGGTCGATATCGATCATTTCAAATCGATCAATGACAGCTTTGGCCATGCCAGCGGGGATCACGCGTTGAAAACCATTGCCGCGCTGGGCGATCAACTTGCCGACAATGATGGGTATTTCGGCAGGGTTGGAGGCGAGGAATTCCTCATGGTCCTGCCCAATCTTGACGGAGCATCTGCACTGGAAGTGGCCGATCGCTTTCAGACCATCATGCGGGAATACGATTGGGAAAGCCTGTCGCTTCCCGTCGTGACCTTAAGCATTGGGATCGCAGCACACAGACCGGGACAAGACGATTCCAAACTGTTGGGCAATGCGGATGCTGCGCTGTACCTTGCGAAAAATGACGGCAGAAACCGCAACCGGCTTGCTGCCTGATCGTGGGTTGCGAGTGCGCAAGTCCGCCGTCAAAAATGGGATGCTTACAGCGACGCGCTGTAATCTCTGTCATTCGGTTATGGTCACCGGCACCCTAGGGTGAGACCCAGCGGCCTTCCCAACTGAAATTGGGCCGACCCCCGCCAGCCTTCGTGAACTGCGCTCGCAGATGGCCGGTATGCGCGAGATAGAGCCAGTCCAACTCAGCGATCTCGATCAACAAGACGCCGAAGTTTGGGCGCGCGGGGACGACTTGCTCGTCGATCGGCTCCACCCCTTCAAACTCGGGCGGCAGTCCGCTGGTCGGTTCGGCGGAGGCCGCGCCCGGCCCCTCGCCCAGATAGCAACGCTTGGCAAAGTTGGTCCCGTTCGCCCATGCTCGGTCCACCACTTCGCCTTCGCGTAAAACCTTGCCCGTCCCGCGCGCCCGGATCTGCACCTTTGCGCCCTTGTCATACAGGAGCACGGCCATGCGCGGATCTGCATCGATAACGGCAACTTTGGGTGAGCGAGTGTCGGTGTGAAAGCGTAAAGTCCAAGCCTCGCTGTCAAACTCGCGCAGCACCATTGTGCGCACATCGACATCGCTGGTGATTACGCTGGGCGTGTGCATGGCCTGCTTCCGATCCTTCGCCGCACGGATCAGGCGGCGCATCAAATCCTCCCGGACGTCATCAAGCTTCTCAAACATGGAACGGCATTTGAAGCATCGGTCAGCGAGGTCAATCCCCAAGAATGTTCATATTAATAATACCAAACATGAACACAACCCTAAACAAGTGGTTAAGTCTCAGGACATCGACTCGTCTCTAGACAAGGGCATATCAACAAGGCCGTGGGTGGTGGAACGGCGACTCTGGAGGCAAACATGACCATTACCCAACTGCTTAAGGGTAGTGCGCTCTCCGCCCTCGCCGTCGCGATGGCAGTGACCGTTCTTCCCGCTAAGGCCGAGGCGCAAAGCCGTGGCTTTGAAAACCGCGGCGAGCAAATGCAGGCGCGATCAGATCGCCGCGCCAACCGTCAGCAGGCGCGCGGCGAACGACGCGGTAACCGCCAACAGGCCCGCAGTGAGCGTCGAGGCAATCGCCAACAGGCTCGTGGCGAACGACGCAGCAATCGTCAGCAATCACAAGCCAATCGCCGTAGCGATCAGCAGATTACGCGCGGTGACCGTAGAGAAATGCGCCAGGTCCGTTCTCGCGAGCAACGTGGCCAAGCCCGCGCCGAACGCCGCGCCAATCGCAGCGTGGAACGACGCACAGAACGTCGCGGTGATCGCCAGCAGGCACGTCAACAGAGGCGTACGTCCGAGTATGGCCGGGGTGAGCGCCGCGAACGTCGCGCAGTGGAAACCCGCCGCAACCAGACTTATTCAGATCGCACCCGCAATCGCTCTTATCGCGATGGACGTCGTGATGGCCGCCGCGCCGAGCGACGAGCTGAACGTCGATCAGATCGCCGTGCAGATCGCCGAGACGCTTACCGGGATGGCCGCCGCGATGGCAGGCGTGCAGAGCGTCGGGCCGATCGCCGCGATCGCTATCGGGATGGCAGACGTGACGGATATCGTGACAGTCGGCGCGGATACCGCGATGGTCGGCGCGGGTATCGCGCTGAACGTCGCGGCTACCGCAAAGGCTACCGTGCCGGGTATCGCGATCACAAGCGTTGGAATCGTAAGTGGCGCAAGCACAACCGGTATAATTGGTACAGCCATCGCCGCGCGCATCGGAGCATTTTCCGCCTGGGCCGGTATTATTCGCCCTATCGCAGCCACCGCTATAGCCGGATCAGCATAGGCTTCTTCCTCGATAGCCTTTTCTTCTCCTCGCGCTACTACATCAACGATCCGTGGCGTTATCGTCTGCCCGAGGTGTACGGCCCGTATCGCTGGGTGCGCTATTATGACGATGTGCTGCTCGTCGATATCTACAGCGGCGAAGTGGTCGACGTGATCCACGACTTCTTCTGGTAAGTCGTTCTTCAACCCACCAACAAGACCCCCCGCTCGCTTCACCGCTGGCGGGGGTTTTCTTCTGAGGCAAGCGCTGGCAGATAGTCTGCGTTGACACCCTGCAGCACAGGCCAGACCCCATGGCAAAAACCGCACTGATCCCGGATCAAGCCGCCTTGAAACGCGTCGGCGATAGCGTTCGCAAGCGGCTGGCTGAGGATCCCGACGCTTACCAGATCGAAACCGACAGGGCCGAATTGTTTGCGGTCGGTGACTTCCTTTCTGCGGCTGAATGCGAGCGGCTGTGCCTGATGATCGACCAGGTCGCGAAGCCATCATCGCTGCATGACGAGACGGGCTATGAGGGATTCCGCACATCCTCATCCGGCGATCTCGATCCCAATGACAGCTTCATCCGCGGCATCTCTCAGCGGATCGATGACAAGCTGGGGCTGAACCCGATCACCGGTGAGCCAATCCAGGGCCAGCGTTATTATGTCGGCCAGCAATTCAAGCCGCATAATGACTGGTTCTACACCGACCAGCCCTATTGGAAGATTGAGCGTAAGCGCGGCGGGCAGCGCAGTTGGACCGCGATGGTGTTCCTCAATACTGTGGAGGAAGGTGGCGAGACGCATTTCACTAAGCTCGGGATCAAGGTGGAGCCGAAACCCGGCGTGCTGTTGCTGTGGAACAACGCCCTGCCCGATGGCAGTCCGAACCTCGATACCCTGCATGCTGGCACGCCGGTTATCAAAGGCTCCAAATACATCATCACGAAATGGTATCGCACTCGCCAATGGAAGTAGGAAAGCGATTTGCGACCTGTTGGTGAATCCCCGCGTAAGCGGGGATCTTTCTCAGTCTAGTGCTCCACCGATGGAGGTCCCCGCCTACGCGGGGACTCACACTTTGGCCAAGGCCTCGGCAATCAGCTTGCGGCTGTTCGCCACACCATAGAGCGCGATGAAGCTGCCCATGCGCGGCCCCTGCGCGCTGCCCAGCAAAGTCTCGTACAGTGCGCGGAACCAGTCGCGTAGGGACTCAAATCCGTGTGCCTCGTCCTTGCCAATTTCATAGACCATAGTCTGCAAGTCTTCGGCCTCCGCATCCTCGCTCGCATTCGCCAGCGCATCATCGAGCGCGCGCAGGGCGGCGGCCTCCGCTTCCGATGGAGCCCGCTTGTTGAGCGTCGGCACTATGAAATCGCGCGTGTAGGCGATGGCGCTTTCGATCAGGCGGTGCAGCTCGGGACGCATATCGACATCACCGAGATAGGCCTTGAGATAATCGACCAAAGCCCCCGGCGTCGCCTGAGTACCAAGCACGCTCGCAAGGTTGAGCAGCAAGCCATACGTCACCGGCAGGCTCTCACCCGCACCTGGCGCCTCGGCCCCATCATAGCCGCCATTCGCGCGCAGCAGGTGCCACGCCGGATTGCCCAGTTGTTTGTCGAGCGGTTGCTCGGCCAAACGCTCACGGAATTGCCAGTAATCGTCGACCGCGCGCGGGATCACGCCGACATGCAGATGCTTGGCGCTCTTGGGATTGGGGAAGATGTAAAAACCAAGGCTCTCCTCGCTGCCATAGGTCAGCCATTCCTCAATCGTCAGGCCGTTGCCTTTGGACTTGGAAATCTTCTCGCCATTGGCATCTAGGAACAGCTCATAGATCAGGCCCTCTGGCTTGCGCCCGCCCAGAACCTTGGCAATTTTGCCGGACTGCACCCCAGTGTCGGTCAGATCCTTGCCATACATCTCGTAGTCAACGCCCAGCGCGACCCAGCGCATCGCAAAATCGACCTTCCATTGCAGCTTGGACATACCGCCCAGCGCTGATTGCTCGACCTCGCTGCCATCTTCGTCGTTGAAGCGGATCGTGCCTTCCTCGGCATCGACCACCTCAACCGGAACCTGCAGCACGCGCCCGGTGATCGGGCTGATCGGCATGATCGGGGAATAGGTCGCCGCGCGCTCCGCCCTGAGGGTCGGCAGCATGATGTCGAGAATTGCCTGGTTGCTGCGCAGCACATTGCGTAGCGCGTCATCGAAGCGGCCCGAATTGTACATGTCGTTCGAAGCGACGAACTCATAGTCGAAGCCGAACCGATCGAGGAAAGCGCGCAGCATCGCATTGTTATGCGCGGCAAAGCTCTCATGCCCGGCCTCGAACGGGTCGGGAATGCGCGACAGCGGCTTGTGCAGATGCTCGGTCAGCATGTCCTGGTTGGGCACGTTGTCAGGCACCTTGCGCAAGCCGTCCATATCATCGGAAAACGCGATGAGGCGGGTCTTGCCATCTTCGGGCTTAGCACCGATCAACGCCTCGAAGGCACGGCGAACGAATGTGGTGCGCAGCACCTCCTGAAAGGTGCCGATATGCGGCAGTCCCGATGGGCCATATCCGGTTTCGAAGATGATCGGAGAGCCATCCGGCTTCGCGCCATCGGGATAGCGTTTCAGCAGGCGCTGCGCCTCCTGAAAAGGCCAGGCCTTTGAATTGCGGGCGGCTTCGATCAATGCGTCGATTTGAGCGGTGTCAGTCATAGGCCAAGCGCTTTTGCCGATGCAGCGCGCCAGTGCAAGCAATTGTGTAAGCGCGAAGGCCGGCGGCAAAGTCATCTTTTCAAAGCGCTTGCGAGCGCATAAAACGCATTCCATGCTTGGTGCATTCGCCCGCCAATTGCTTATAATCGCATTGCTGGTCTCGATTGGCCTGCGCACTGCGCTCGGCGCGCCCTGCTGCCTCAATGCAGAAGCGTTTGCGCAGACGCCCGAGATTGCGAGCGCGGCGCAGGACCACACAGCGCATTCGGTCCATGGTGGACATGGAGGTGCGTCGCAGGAAGCGCCGGGCGGCCATGGGGGACACGGCGATGACCCGACCGCCAACCCCTGCTGCTCCGCTTGCGGCCCTACCCTGCCCATCGACCCGGTGCTGCTTGCGCTGGTGAAACCGACCGCCACGCTGCCCGAACCCGACACCATTCGTGCGTTTCAAACGCGCCCGCCCTTCCCCGCTTACCATGCAACCGGGCCACCACTCCGAGCCTGAAATCCACCCGTTTCAGACTTAGGAGTTACTCATGAAAACTGCATTTCGTGCAGCCGTTCTGGCTGCATCCGCTGGCCTATTTGCCAGCTCCGTCTCCCCTGCGCTCGCCGATGAAGACCATTCCGACGGGGCAAGCGGCATCAATGCGCTCGACCATGCGCCCATCGGTGTAATGGGCGACCACCGACACAAAAAGGGCGAGTGGATGATCAGCTACCGCCTGATGCATATGGATATGGAAGGCGCACAGATCGGCAACAACGATGTCGATCCGGATACTATCGCGACCACCATCCCCAACCGCTTTTTTGGCAATCCCGGCCAGCCGCCAACCCTGCGCATCGTTCCGACAAGTATGCGGATGGATATGCATATGGCCGGCGTAATGTATGGCGTGTCCGATCGGATCACGCTGATGGCGATGGCCAATTATGTGACCAAGGAGATGGATCACATCACCTATCAGGGCGGCATGGGCACGACCCAGCTCGGCACTTTCCGCACCAGCCCCGCCGGCTTTGGCGATACGAAGCTGGCGGCGCTGATCGGTTTGTCGGAAAGGGTGCACATCAATGCCGGGATTTCGATCCCTACTGGTTCGAACACGCAGACCGACGACATCTTGACGCCGATGGGCGGCACGCCGACCGTGCGCCTGCCCTATCCGATGCAGCTTGGATCGGGCACGTGGGATCTGGAGCCGGGCCTCACCTATCGTGATCAGAACGACCAATTCGGTTGGGGCACGCAAGTGCGCGGCACGATCCGGCTGGGCACGAATGATGAAGGTTATGCCTATGGCGATCGGCTGATGGCAACCGCCTGGGTGGCGAAATCGCTCACGCCTGGTGTTGCGATCTCAGGTAGGATCGAGGCCGAAACGCTTGGCCGGGTCGACGGAATCGATCCGATGATCATGGGCCCAGTGCAAACCGCCAACCCTGATTTTCAGGGCGGCGAGCGGGTGAGCGCGCTTGCGGGCGTAAACTTCGCGGTGCCGCGCGGCGCTCTGAGGGGCTGGCGTCTGGGCGTCGAAGGGGGTCTGCCGCTGTTGCAGAACCTCAATGGCCCGCAAATGCCGACCGAATACACAGTGACAATCGGGCTTCAGAAAAGCTTCTGAGTTCTCGCACGCGGGTCGCACTTATGAAGTGCGATAAGGCGCGTGAATGGGCGGCGTGGTGCTTCGGCGCTGCGTCGCCCCTGTTCTTTCTGGATCAACCACTCGACACGAGGTAGGTGATCTTGCCGTTCTTGATCGTATATTCAGAATAGGAACAGCACATTTCGCGGCCATCTTTGAACACATAGGCCGCATTGATATAGACATTTGGCCCGCTCAGCCCGCTCTCCACGATCTTGATCTTGGGTGCACCGGGCTTGAAATTGAGCGAATAGAGCTTGCGGATCTCAGCGTGTCCGGTTGCGGTAAGGCCGTTCGCCGTCACCGTCGCATCTTTGGCAAATGTCGCCACAAACGCATCGAGACTGCCAGAGCGATAGGCGTTTACATGCGCCTGGACGACAGCCGCATCATCGCTTTGCGCCAGCGCAACGGGACTGGCGATCGCAGTCGCTGCCAAAGCCCCCGCAGCAGCAATAATCCTCATATTCCGCATGGTTCCATCCTCCATTCTGGAAAACCGCGCGGAGCCTTGCAGGCAAACGTTTACTTTTCGTTCCTGCTCGCACATTCCTTATTC
>JBCBDF010000038.1:0-13118 GCA_038529875.1 Pseudomonadota bacterium
GTCTCTGCCAGCGCGCATAGTCGCGCATTTTGGGCGCAAATGCTTGCCTTTCGGCCCATCCGGCGCTATCGGCATGGCGTGAGAGTGCGTTTCCCCATGGATTCGCACCGCGTTTACATTCATTTTCCGCGCTGTTCCGCGCTTTCTCGCGGGCTAAGGTGCTGTTGTTAGAAATAGGGTAGTTCCGCTTTATGCAAATCATGGTTCGCGATAACAATGTCGATCAAGCTCTCCGCGCGCTCAAGAAGAAGCTGCAGCGTGAGGGTGTGTATCGCGAAATGAAATTGCGTCGCCACTATGAAAAGCCAAGCGAGAAGCGCGCCCGTGAAAAGGCCGCTGCCGTGCGCCGCGCACGCAAGCTTGAGCGTAAGCGCATGGAGCGTGACGGCATCAAGTGACGGAAACCTCAGCCGCGAAAGCGGCGCGAAGGTTTGCGTCATCCCCGCGCAGGCGGGGATCTGGGCCAAACAGGCGCTTTCCTGCTTGAATGCACCCACATGATAAGCCATCAGGGCGCGGTCTTATTCCGCGCCCTTTTGTTTGGCGCACCATTTAATTTCAGGATTTACCCATGGCAGAAGTCACCCGTGTCCCGTTGCAACCGATTGCCAAGGGCTCGCTGACCAAGCTGTGGCTTGGCGTGTTGGTTGCCATCTTGATAGGAGGAGGCCTCGCTTGGGCCGCCATGCCGAAAGGGCTGTCGGTAGACATCATCGTTGCGGGTGAGGGCGAGAGCCCTGGGCCGGAAGACGTGGTGTTCGTGAATTACAAGGGTACTCTCGCCGACACCGGCGAAGTGTTCGACGAATCGCAGGATATTCCGCTGCCGGTTGAGGGGATTTTCCCGAAAGGCAGCCCTTTGCCACTCGCCCGGATGCTCCCCGGCTTCCGCGATGGCGCGGTGCAGATGCAAAAAGGCGGCCAGTACGAACTCTTTATTCCTGCCGATCAGGCCTATGGCGAGAACCCGCCGGAGGGCGCGCCGATCCCTGCCAATGCCGATCTGGTTTTCGAGGTCGAGCTTATCGACTTCATGAGCGAAGAGGAATTCGAGCGGAAGCTCGGCATCCTGCAACAGGCGATGGGCATGCCAAGCGGACCTGGTGGTGCTCCGGGCGGCGCTCCAGGCGGAGCGGCTCCCCAGGGAGCACCTCAGGGCGCGCCTCCGATTCCCGCTCCCACGCAGTAAATTTTTCGAGGGTTTTCGTATGTCGGTGGACAAACAGACCGTCGCCAAGATCGCGTCGCTGGCGCGTATCAAGATGAGCGACGAGGAATTGGAGCGCATGGCGCCCGAGCTTTCCAACATTCTCGATTGGGTGGAGCAATTGGGTGAGGTCGATACTGCGCAGGTTGAGCCGATGACTGCGGTTATTCCCAACACGCTGCGGCTGCGCGATGACGAGATTGACGCGGACCCTAAAACCGCGGGCGGGCGGCGCGACGATGTGCTCGCCAATGCGCCAGCGGCTGAACATGGGTTTTACGGTGTGCCAAAGGTGATCGAATGATGCGCGCAGCAAATCATTCGGTCATCCCCGACGGCCACACCGTGGCGCGTGATCGGGGATCCAAAAATAAACACAGCTGGATTCCCGCTTTCGCGGGAATGACGGTGGAATAATATGACTGATCTCACAAATCTCGGCGTGAAGGCGATCCGCGATGGGGTTGCCGCAGGCGATTTCACCGCGCGCGAAGTGGCAGAAGGCTTCAACGCGCAGGTTGCCGCCGCTGCCGATCTCAACGCCTTTATCGTGGCAACGCCCGAGCATGCGCTTGCCGCAGCGGACACGGTCGACGCCGCGCGCGCTTCAGGCGAGACGCTCGGCAAAATGGCGGGCGTGCCGATCGGGATGAAGGATCTGTTCGCGACCAACGGCGTGCAGACGACCGCGGCCAGCCACATTCTAGAAGGTTTCACCCCGCATTACGAAAGCACCGTCTCGCAGAACCTGTGGGATGCAGGCGCGGGCATGCTGGGCAAGCTCAACCTCGATCAGTTCGCAATGGGCAGCTCGAACGAGACGAGCTATTTCGGCAATGTTTCCTCGCCCTGGCGAAAGGAAGGCACCAATGCTGCCATGTCGCCCGGTGGATCGTCAGGCGGGTCGTCAACGGCTGTCGCGGCGCGGCTCGCGCCAGCGGCAACCGGCACGGACACGGGCGGCTCGATCCGCCAGCCTGCTGCCTTCACCGGAATTTGCGGGATCAAGCCGACCTATGGCCGCTGTTCGCGTTGGGGCGTGGTCGCGTTTGCGAGCTCGCTCGACCAAGCAGGCCCGATGGCGCGTTCGGTTGAAGATTGCGCGATCATGCTGGAGGCGATGGCGGGTTTCGATCCGAAAGATGCCACTTCGCTGATGGTCGATGTGCCGCAATGGGAAGCGGGCCTTTCCGCCGATCTGTCGGGCAAGAAGGTTGGTATTCCGCGCGAATACCGCATGGACGGCACCGACCAGGCGATCCTGGATAGTTGGGAAAAGGGCAAGGAATGGCTGCGCGATGCAGGCGCGGAGATCGTCGATATCTCGTTGCCGCACACCAAATACGCGCTGCCGGCTTACTACATTATCGCCCCGGCCGAGGCATCTTCCAACCTCGCGCGCTATGATGGCGTACGATATGGCTTGCGAGAGCTACCTGACGGCGCGGGGCTGCAGGATATGTATGCCGAGACCCGCGAGGCGGGCTTTGGCGACGAGGTGAAGCGGCGCATCTTGATCGGCACTTATGTGCTTAGCGCAGGTTTCTACGATGCCTATTATAACCAGGCACAGAAGATCCGCACGCTGGTGTCGCGCGATTTCGACAATGCCTGGAGCGAGTGCGACCTGATCCTTGCGCCGACGACACCCACGGCCAGCTTCCCGCTTGGGTCGCTCGATGAAGACCCGCTGACGATGTATCTCAACGATGTCTTCGCTGTGCCTGCCTCGCTGGCTGGACTGCCCGCGATGAGCGTGCCGGCCATGCTCAATTCCGATGGGCTACCGCTGGGCTTGCAGCTGGTGGGCAAGGCGTTTGATGAACAGAGCGTGCTCAATGCGGGCCTCGCGATCCAAGAGCGGGCCGGATTCGACGCCGCACCGGAGAAGTGGTGGTGAAACTGGGCCTTCTCTCGAATGAGAGAATGGCACGCGGGATCAACTGGACCCTGTTGTCCGACCCGCTTTTTACCGAGCTAGATGCGATTACCGAGACGGAGCGTTTGGCGCCTGCTGCAGGTGTGCGCTTTGCGCGCGAATTGCCCGGCATGGCGCGCAAGGCGCGTGACTCAGATGCGCTGTTTTCGATGCATGGGCGCGCGCGACCGCCGCTCTCCTTTCAGGCTTTATCATGGGCGGCAAACCCGAAAGTGCGCGCGGTGTTCTATGTCGATCCGTGGGCGCATTTGCTCGATCGGATCAATCGGATCGATCGACTTCTCGGCCATGACCTCGTCTTCATTCCCTATCGCGAGGCGTTTGATATCTTGCGGGCTAAGAAGGGCGGCGAGCGCTATCTCTACCTGCCTTTTGCCGCCGATGCGCGCGTATTTGCTCCGCCTCCGCCAGATCACCCACGCGATGTCGATATCCTCTGGATGGGACGGCGGGACGAGGCTCTGCATCGCGCGCTGCTTAGGCTGAGCGAAGCGCACCATCTCAGTTATCTCTACCGCGAAAAGACCGGCTTTATTAGCGACCCGTCGGAGCTGGGCGCGTTGGCGGCGCGGGCGCGATATTTCGTCGTCACCCCGCCTGACGCGGAGCGGAGTGGTGGCTTCAGCCCGCTGGTGATGCGCTATCTTGAGGGCCTGGCAGCTGGATGCCGCTTGCTCGGCAGTTTGCCGAGATCGGGGGAGTTCGAGGCGTTGCTGCCACGCGAAAGTCTGCTCGAAGTGAACGTGGATGGCAGCGATCTGGAAGCGCGCTACTTGGCAGATCAGAGTGATGCGGCGGGCTGGGCCGCGAGCGCTGAGGCGACCCGGGTTGTGCATGCCGAGCATGGTTGGGATGCGCGTGCGAAACAGATCGTGGACGCTATCGAGCAGCAATTAGGGGAGCGGGGTTGATGCGCAAATGGCTCGCCAAGCTACGTGAAAGAGCAGAAGCGCGAGGCTTGGCTGTGCGTCCGATGACGAGCAATCAGGATGGGCGCTATGCCGGGTTTTCGCTCAGCTGGGGTCACGGCGCGGCCAAACAATTGCGCGGGTTAATTGCCGAAATCACGGATGAGCGCGGCACTGTGCGCATGCTCGTGACCAATGAGCGCGACATCATCCAGAAAGAACACGCGCAAGGACGATTCTACGAGCGCGAGGAGCTCGACCTGATCGCGCGGTATTTTACCGGCGGCACCTACGTCGATGTCGGCGCAAATGTTGGCAATCATGCGGCTTATCTCGGCAAGCTGCTGGGCGCGGAGAGGATGCACCTGTTCGAGCCCAATCCGGACGCGTTTCGCCTGCTGGAAGTGAACATCGCGCTCAACAATCTCACCTCGGTGACGCAGCTCTATCGGCTGGCCCTATCCGATGCGGCGGGCGAGGCCGCGATGGTGCATATGACCAACAATCTGGGCGCAGCGCGGATTGCACCTGAAGGTGACGGCGAGGGGGCGATGGTGTCTCTCGCACGCGGCGATGATGTGCTAGGCGGCGAGCGGGTCGATTTCATCAAGATCGATGTCGAGGGGCATGAACTTGCCGTCTTGCGGGGGCTTGAACGGGTCTTGCGCGAGCAGAGCCCGACCCTGTTTGTCGAAGTGGAGGATCACAACTGCGCCGAATTGGATGTATTGATGCACGCGAGCAATTATCGCGTAGCTGAGCAAATCCAGCGCTATCCAGGGCGCCGCAACTTCCTCTGCGTGCCGAGCGAAAAGCCATGAGCGGTCTTATCCAAAAACTAAGCTGGTGGCGCACGCTCATCCTCCATCGCTTCTTCCCCGGCGTGGCGCTGCGGCGCAATCTGGCGCGCGACAAAGAGGACGAGATCGAATTGCGGCTGCTGTCGGCTCTCGTCGATCCCAAACGTCTTGCGATTGATGTTGGTGCGAATGTCGGTTCTTACACCGCCGTGCTCCACACGCTCGCCGCGCATGTCATCGCCATCGATCCGCACCCGCGACTGGCAGGGATCTTGCGCGCCTTTCCCGCCGCGAAGGTTACAGTGAAACAGGCTGTCGCGAGCGCTCCCGGCACAAGACAGGCAAGGCTGGCCGTATCGCTGGTGAACGGGCGCGAGGCCGACGCACTTGCGCAGGTCGATCACGGCAACTCTCAAGAAAATGTGCGGCTATATGACGTGCCTGCCATCACGCTCGACGAATGTGCGCACAGACCGGTCGGCTTCGTGAAGATCGACGTGGAGGGGCACGAATTCAATGTGCTGGACGGGGCCGCGCGCTTGCTCACCGAAGATCGCCCGATTTGGCTGATCGAAAGCGAAGCGCGGCATGCCGAGGGCGCGCCGTTTACCCTGTTCGCGCGGATGGAGGAGGCTGGCTATGTCGGGTTCTTCGCTGCGCACGGCAACATGCACCCGGTCAGCGAATTTGACTTATCCATGCAGGATCAGGCGGCGCTAATCGGCTATACCAAGCGGGCCGAGGCCGATTACATCAACAACTTCATCTTCGTGCCGAAAGAGCGCGATGCGCAGGCTATCATGGCCGAATGCGCCAAATTGCTGGCCACAGCGTGCGGCAATGATTGAATGCAACGGCGCGCGGCGTTAAATAGGCATCAAGCCTCCGACCAAAGCGAAAGCCCGAAGCCCCTCCCATGCTGTTTGCGATCATATTCCTTGTGGCCTTTGTGATTTTGGGCGGAGTTGCGCTTTATCTCGCGCGCACTATCGAGCATGGCGAAGCGCGCTTTGACAGCGAAACGGGGAAGGTGCTGGGCGATGACCAGTCCGAACCACCAAAACCACCCGTCGCGGCGCGGCGCATGGATAACAAAGACGAAAACGAGCGGAACGAAAACGCATGAGCAATTACCGCATTCAGGGTGCAACGGGCGAATGGGAGGTCGTGATCGGCCTCGAAGTGCACGCGCAAGTCACCAGCAAGTCGAAGCTGTTTTCTGGTGCCTCCACCGCCTTTGGCGCGGAGCCGAACACGCAGGTGAGCCTGGTCGATGCGGCGATGCCCGGAATGCTGCCCGTGCCCAATCAGGAGTGCATCCGCCAGGCGGTGCGCACCGGCATGGCGATCGAGGCGAAGATCAACAAATGGTCGCGTTTCGACCGCAAGAACTACTTCTACGCCGATCTGCCGCAGGGCTATCAGATCAGTCAGCTCTATCACCCGCTGGTGGGCGAGGGACAGCTGCTGATCGAGGCGGACGAGAAGGGCGGCATTCCCGAAGACAAGGTGATCGGGATTGAGCGCATCCATGTGGAGCAGGATGCGGGCAAGCTGATGCACGATCAGCATCCGACCATGTCCTATGTCGACCTCAACCGCAGCGGCGTGGCCCTGATGGAAATCGTCTCCATGCCCGACATGCGAAGCCCGGCAGAGGCAGGCGCCTATGTGCGCAAGCTGCGCAGCATATTGCGCTATGTCGGCAGCTGTGACGGCAATATGGAAGAAGGTTCGATGCGCGCTGACGTCAACGTCTCTGTGCGCCGCCCGGGCGAAGAGCTAGGCACGCGGACCGAGACCAAGAATGTGAACTCCGTCCGCTTTGTGATGCAGGTGATCGAACACGAAGCCAGTCGCCAGGTCGATGTGATCGAGGGGGGCGGCACGGTCGACCAGGAAACGCGCCTGTTCGATGTTGCCAGCGGCACCACGCGGACCATGCGCAGCAAGGAAGACGCGCATGATTATCGCTACTTCCCCGATCCAGACCTGCTTCCGCTGGAGCTGGAAGACGACTTCCTCGAGGCGTGCCGCGAAAGCTTGCCTGAGCTACCCGATGCCAAGCGCGCCCGCTACACCGATGAGCTGGGACTGACAGCTTATAATGCGCGCGAACTGTCGGCTGAGGTCGAGACCTTCGCGCGGTTTGAAACGCTGCTCGGCGCGACCGCCAGCGCGCTCGGCAAGCCGGAGGCGAAGGTTGCGACGCAGGTCGCCAACTGGACGCTGTCTGTTGCGCCGGGTGTGATGAATGCAGCTGGTGACGAGGGCGATCCGGCCAATGCCACCGCAGAAGCGCAAGCCAAGATCCTGGTGATGCAGGACAAAGGCGACATATCGGGCGGTCAGGCGAAAGAGATTTTTGAGATCGTGCTCAAGACGGGGCGCGATCCGGAAGAAATTGCCGACACCGAGGGGCTCAAGCAGGTCAGCGATACCGGCGCTATCGAAGCCGCGATCGACGAAATTCTCGCGAATAACGGGGACAAGGTCGAGCAGTACAAAGGCGGCAAAGACAAGCTGTTCGGCTTCTTCGTTGGTCAGACCATGAAGGCGATGCAGGGTAAGGCGAACCCGGCGGTTGTGAACCAGATCCTGAAGGATAAGTTGGGTTAGTTAGATTTGCGCGAAAGTGCATGGGCCTATTGCATGCCTGCGTGCTGCTGAACGGATTACCTGAAATTCCGATAATGAGTAGTGCGCGCCTGCGTGAGGGGCGTCGTCGCCCCTTCTTGAGCAACCCTCCAAACTGCGGATCAATGCCGCTATCCGGTGTGGTTTCGTTGCGCCGCGATCAGTGCTCACACTCACTTCGTCTCTTTTTTGATATTGCGATTGACTTGCAATAGCGAGAGTCGTAACCGCCTTGGCCTCGGACAAATAAAGGGGTCTTCGACACTCATGATTCGCACTTCCGCCTGGCTTCTTCGCGCCACTGCGCTTTCCTCGATTCTGGTCGCCCCAATGGCGATGGCGGAGGAATCGGACGGGTCGGATGCGGCCGCTTCCGAGGCGCCGGCAGACGCAGCGCCGGAAACTGCGCTGGAAACGACACCGGGCAATGCCGACACCGGCTACGACGGTCTCAGTATGGCCTATGGCGAGGAAATCGTCGTCACTGGCGACGTGCTTTATTCAAACCAGGTCAACGCGCTGAAGACCCCGACCTTCGTGCTCGATGTGCCGCAAAGCCTCTCGATCACGACCGAGGAAGAGATCATCAAGCGCGGCTTCAACTCGATTGGCCAGATCGTCGATTACACGCCCGGCGTGAACACGTCGCAGGGTGAGGGGCATCGGGATGCCATCGTCTTTCGCGGCGTGCGCTCGACCGCAGATTTCTTCATCGATGGCGTGCGTGACGATGTGCAATATTACCGCGCGCTCTACAATCTGGAGCAGGTCGAAATCCTGCGCGGCCCCAACGCGCTACTGTTTGGTCGTGGTGGAACGGGCGGCATCCTGAACCGCGTGACGAAGAAAGGCGTGTTTGAAGAGACGTTCGTGGGTTATCAGGCCAGCGTCGATACGCTCGGCGAGTTCGGTTTCCAGGTCGATGCCAATATCTCGAGCAGCGACAGCGCCGCGTTCCGCATCAATGCGATGTACGAGAACCTCGATAACCACCGCGATTTCTATGACGGTGATCGGATCGGCATCAACCCGACTGCACGGTTCCAGCTGAGTCCCAACACACTGCTCGACCTGTCTTACGAGTTCATCGATCACGAACGCTTTATCGATCGCGGTATTCCCACCGGCGCAGACGGTCGCCCGGTCGAAGCGTTTGAAGACATCGTGTTCGGTGACCCGGAAGAGAACTTCACCGATCTCGAGGCGCACACTTTCCGTGCGACTCTTCAGCATAATTTTTCTGAGAACCTGAAAGTGAATTTCAGCGCATTTTACGGCGATTATGACAAGGTCTATTCGAACTTCTACGCGTCAGGATATGATCAGGTTGCCTCGCCCGATGTCGTGACCCTCGATGGTTATATTGATGAGACACGGCGCGAAAACCTGATTCTGTCAGGCAATCTCGTCAGCGAATTCGAGACTGGCGGCATCAGCCACACGCTGATCGTCGGCGGGGAGTATATTGGCACGTCATCGGACCAGGATCGTTTCAATTCGTTTTGGGATACGACGCTCGACGATAACGAGGTTTTCGCGATCCAGCGGCCGCTCGCATTGGTCGGTGGTGTGGGCACAAATGCGGCTGGTGTCATCGCGACCAACGACTTCACGGCGGATCTGAACGACTTCACCCAAGTTGAGATCGACGTGTTCTCCGCCTACATCCAGGATGAGATCAAACTCACCGATTGGCTGAATGTCGTGCTCGGCGCGCGCTTCGACAGCTTCGATATCGAAGTGGTCAACGTGCCCGACAGCGAAACCCGCACGCGCAAGGATGAGGAAATCTCGCCGCGCCTCGGCCTGATCTTCAAGCCGCAGAGCAATATCTCGATCTATGCGAGCTATTCGGAGAGCTTTCTGCCGCGTTCCGGCGAGCAATTCGCCAATATCAATGGCGATAACAACGCGCTCGATCCCAACACCTTCACCAATCTGGAGGCGGGCGTGAAGTGGGACTTCGCGACTGGGCTAAGCCTAACCGCGGCGGTATTCGAAATCGAACAAAGCTCGCCACAGCCCAATGATAGCGATCCGGCGACGCTGGATGTGATCGATTCCCAGATTCAGGGTTTCGAACTGCAATTGTCCGGCCAAGTGACCGATTTCTGGTCGGTCTCTGCGGGCTATTCCTACCTCGATGGCGAGCAGGTCGACCGTCTCGGCCCAACCGGGCTGCGCCCGCGTGAACTTCCGGAGAACACCTTCTCGATGTGGAATGCCTTTCAAGTGACCGACCGCCTAGGACTGGGACTAGGCCTGACCTATCAGGATGAGAGCTTCATCGATAACGGCAACAGCGCCGTCCTGCCGAGCTACACTCGGATCGATGCGGCGGCGTTCTACGAGGTGTCGGACAGGCTGCGCCTGCAGGTGAATATCGAGAACCTGACCGATGAGCTGTATTTCCCCAATGCCCATGCGACGCATCAAGCGAGTGTCGGCGCTCCGTTCAATGCGCGCTTTGGGATTAGTGGGCGTTTCTGAGCCTACCGGCTCGCTGGCCATTGCGCGGCGAGGGGTGATCAATCCCTATTCCATTCCTCGCCGCCAACCTTCGTGGGTCATCCCCACGAACTGTCCGCCCAGATTCTCGCAATTGCGGATCAGCACGTCCTTCAACGTGCTGGTGGCTTTGATTGCCTGGATTCCAGCGCGGGTGAAAGTGTCGCGGCGGACCGCTTCATCCCCCCAGATGTGTTCGGATAGCAGCGGATTGGTCAGCGCCTGCGAAAACGCATCGACTGCCACCATCGTTTGCAACAGCGCAGGCAGCGGGCCGTCGGGCGTGCGCGGCTGGGCAAATAGGCCGGTGTAGAACTCCAGCCGGTCGACACTGCCGTAAAGCGTGCTGAGTTCATGCTGGATCGCGGCATCGGGGTTGATATCGGCAAAATCGCGCGCCGGTTTGTGGCCGAACGCAGCCTGATATTGCGTGAAGGGTGCGATGCGGTTCTGCCGCGCCTGCCTCACCGCTGCCGTTTCGACTTCGATCAGGAAATTGGCAGTGTTGTGCAGCCCCAGCTCGGTCGCGCGATTGGCGCTGATATCGGCGAATGCGCTGGCAAGGCCATTATCCAGCAGCACGCGGTTGTTGAGCCTCAGCACGCCGCCGGGCAGATCGGCACCCGCCCATCGCATTTTGTCCGGGATTAGCGAGTGCCAACGGTAGAGCAAACTGAATTCCGCCGTGATCCAGTTGGGGCGGTTCCATTTGCCTTTCCACGCGGCCGAGGGATCGGCGATCAGGCTGAGCGGTGTGGAATTGATGTGGTTGATATATTCCTCGACCACGATCTTGATGAACATCACCGTCACGCAGGCCCGCGTCGCATCGAATACGCGCTGATCGTTCCAGGTTGGATGGTCGCTCGCGATGATCTCCGCCAGGCGATTGTGTTCGCGCAGAAACAGCGTGTTGAGCATACTCACCTGCGGCGCGGCATTGGCGCGATCACCGCCAACCGCGAACAAGGTCTCGCGCATTTCAGGCGTTGAGCTGTTGATGCCGAGCGGCGTGTCGAGCAGCGGGTTTCCATCCGCATCGGTGAATTCGGGATTATACGTCTCGCCGCCAGCCTGAAACAGCCGCAACGGATATTCCTCGCCCTCGTGCATCTCGGACTTGAGCTTGCCGCGCTCACCGGGGCTTTCCGACATGGTGCGCAGCGCGATCACTTGCTCGATGGTCCGCCCGTATAGCGGGCACAGGTCGATTTCGTGGTTGGAGGTGTTGCGGCGACGGTCCTCGATGTCCTTTTCGACGCCCAGCTCGTTGGAAATCATCGTGCGGATGAAGCCGTCGGTCAGATATTGCGCGAAGGCCGGAAACAGGCAGGTCGATTTGGGGCAGAGCCGCTGATCCCCGACATCGGGCACGCGGAACAGATCACCCACCCGCTCTTCCGGCGGCAGGTCGGGCAGGTCGAATGCGGGCAGGTGCCGCGCGCTGTAGCTGCGATCGGTCAGGCCACGCCAGCTGACATGATCGCTCAGCGTGCTCCAGGGATGCGGACGATTGCGGGTCTTCTTGACCAGCCGGGAAATCGCGACGCCGTTCACCCATAGGGCGAGGGAGGGGGACAGCTTCGATAGAAAGGCACCGACGCTGTATGCGAACTTGAGCAATGGGGATTGCATGACACCTCACCTCCTGCGCTTCGACCCGGACGTGATAGTCGAGGAACGCCGCGGAGGATTGCTATTTCGCGACAATTATGTGGCGCGGGAGGCTTCCAACTCGACAACTGGCTTGGCATCGCTCGATTGGGTCGAACCACCACGAAAAAGGGCCGCCGGAGCATTGCACTCCAGCGGCCCATCGTGTTTTTAGGGTGCGGCTTGCTTAAGCGCGGGTGCCCGAAAACGGCATGGCGCCGAACGCGCCAGCGTTCACATTGCCGGTCAGCGCGTCGCCATCCAGCGTCGCTTCGCAATCGAGCGTCATCGGCATTGGCACGGTCATGTTCATCTTCCAGGTCATGGTGTTGCCATCGACCTTGCCTTCTTCAACGTCCATAGAACCCATGCCGCCAGCCATGTTGCCGGTGAAGGTGCCATCGCCATTATCTTCAACGGTGAAAGTGCCCTGTTGGTCGCCCATCGGGCTCTTGACGGTGGTGTTGTAGGTGCCGGTAACTGACATGGTATTCTCCGCTTTGGTTGAGTGGGACGAGCGCCCCTGAAACTGTGATGGACCTCGTTTACACGCGTGTCAGTAAGACACAACTGTATATCGCCGCTTCGCATTCGCGACCGCATCCTCGCGCCAGAAGTTGACCGGCTTCAGCTTGTAATCGACGAACAATTGCATCTGGTCGGTATGGTGCGGGCTGTCTGGCCGGGTGATCGCGCTGCCAAACGGCTGGATCGAGCGGGAGGAAACGCGCTCTCCCGCGTTTTCTCCACTTGGCCATTCGACCCACTGAATGAAACTGTCGCCGTGGACCAGGCTGAGGCGGCCATCATCATCGACCCTCCACGTGGTGGAGGCGCGCAAGGTGTCTGAGCCGCCATCCAGCGGCAGGTCGACGTCACCCTGACGCAGGCGGAGCAGGTCCGACATTGGCGGATCGAGCCGCCCGAAATGCTCCATCAAATGGTTGGTCGCCTTTTCCAGGTGCTCGCGCACGTCAGGCTGCTCATTCTTGTTCTGGTATTCGGCTGACATGAAATCGCGAATTATCAGCAGCGCGAGCGCATCGGCAGGGCCTTCATTGTCGGCGGTGAAATCCCATTCCAGCAGCAGGTCGCGCGCCTTATGAAGACTGGGCCCTTCTTTCATTGTCGGGATGCCCAGATCAAGCGCTTCGAGCCCATCCCACAACTGGCCGACATATCCCTCGCGTTCGTAGACGGTGTCGTATTTGATCCGCTCCAGATTGGCGCGGTCGAGCAGATTGGCCTCGCTAAGCAGTTTCCAAGCGCGGCGCGAACGGTTGGTTTGTTTGCGCTCGACCCCGAGGACGGGAGAGAAGTCGTCTGGCGACAAATCGCTGCCCGGGCCAGCGGCTGTGTAGGGCTCGTTATTGGCATTATAGAGCCAGCCGGACGCCGGATTGATGAGCTTGGGCAGCTCTTCGTAGTCGACTGTGCCTTCCCAGATCAGCTCGCTGCGATTGCCG